>NZ_QTYG01000013.1:0-65799 GCF_003462045.1 Ruminococcus sp. AM31-15AC
TAATTATTTATATCAAATAATTATCGTAAATAGAATTTTATGAGCAAACATCAATTTATGAAACTAAGCATAAAAAAAACAAGCTCGGCAAACGTGACCGAGCTTGTCCAAAAATGGAGTTATATTAAGAAATGATCTATTAAAGATACTTTGCCAGTTCATCAAGAACGCCGTCAAGATGTCCGTCAATAAAGCCATAGTCAACACCCTTGTATGACCAAGCCGCTCTTCCGATAGAACATTTCTCAAAGGCACTGCTTATATCCTTGTACCAGTTAAGAGTATTTTCAGCAGATGCAAGATTTATAACACCGTATTCGCCACAATACATAGGAACATTTCTTTCCTCTGCGACCCTTACAGCCTCAGCAAATCTTCCCATAAAATAATCAGGCGTAAATTTCTCTGTCTTGACCTCCTCGTATGTCTGCATATATTCAAGACCAAGACGCTTTATCTCACTTCTGTATTTTGGGACGCTGCCAGGATAATCGATCCTGAAATCTCTCGGCATCTCATCTACCCAATAGGCAGCCTGATGAGTGAAAAGAAATGGGTCATAGCAATGGAAAGTATAAACTATATGCTCGTCATAAGGCTTATCAAGGTCTTTCATTGAATCAATAGAGTTGTTCCAGTAGCTGCCCACAATGATATTTATATCAGAGCTGTATTTTCTGATAAGCTTTATGGCATTTTCAACGATAGCATTCCATTTTGCACTGAATTTCGGGTCAGTTACCTCATTGAGAAGTTCAAAAGAGACCCTGTCAGAATATTTGCTGAAACGCTTTGCAAACTCTTCCCAAAGGTCATAGAATTTCTGCTGAAGCTCAGCATTATCAAAGAATCCGCTTTCAGCCTGAGCCTTGTCAAAGAAAAAGCCCATTGTCTTATGGAGGTCAAGTATCATATTGATACCGTTATTTCCGCACCAATCGATACACTTCTGAACATAGTCGAAGCCGCTCTCTATAAAGCCGTTTTCGTCCTGAAAGATATTATAATCAACAGGCACTCTAACGTGGTCGCAGCCCCAGCCCTTTATACGCTTGATGTCCTCCTCAGTGATAAAATTATCAAGATGTTCCTTACTGTAATCGCATTGTGACAGCCAGCCTCCGATATCGATGCCGTGCATATAGCCATTAAATCTTCTCATATTTTTAACCGTCCTTTCTGATTCTAGTTTTGTTTGCAACTATATCGTAGCACTATATAGCCAAAAATTATATCATAATTTTAATATTCGTGTAAAAATCGTAATGCTATTGTGGCGTTCTAAACATACATTTCCAACTATTGACGAGCATTATGTTGCACGAAAAATAATTGCACTCCTCAGATTAGCGGATAGGCTGTACATAAAATAATGCAAGGCCGCTGCAGGTCACGAATTAATACGACCTGCGGCGGTGACTTCTTTTATAGTTATCTGTGATCTAATTACCTTGAAACATAGCTAACATACTATTTCATATCCAGCGGATAAACAGGTCTTCTTATCTTCTTAAATTCACCGATTTTTGTAACGTCAGGATTATTGACACCTATACTCTCTGCTGTAAAATATACATATTCCTTGTCGCTAAAATTTGCCTTGTATGAATGGCCGAAGCCTTTGAGAACGAGAACTGAATATTTGTTGCTGTCAATGTCAAGATGTCTAAAAATATTTATCATCTCCGTTGGAACTTTATTTTCAGTTACAACAATATCTGCTTGTTCCGTGCTAATAACAGCTATGCGACCATAATCAGTATATGTTTCCCCATAATCTGCAAATTCTTCACCATTAGCTTCGCACATTGGTATTGGTTTGCAAATGAGTTTAGTGACCACCGCCGTTATCGGTAAAGGTCGTCCGTGCTTATTATCAGTTTTTCCACCAAGAAGTCCCTTTATAACAGCACCCTCTCCTGCTGCAAAAGCCATTTCCGTGATCTCTCTATCACAGATAGTTGATACCCCTATTTTATTTATACCGCCATCAATAAGTTTATCAAGAATATAAGTACCATCAGCAGGACCGCCGCCGAGCGGGTCATCACATTCATCGATAACGGCATATTTCTTTGAAGGTGCACTCTTTATTGTGCATATTATTTTGTCAAGTGGATCAAGGTGCACAAAGAAACTATCTTTTCTGTCTATAAACATATTTGATATGTCATTACATATCGCCTGTGCATCGGATACATCTGTTGTCACCGTACAAATAATAGACGGACCTGCATTATATTTGTCAGAGCCATAAAAGCCTGCAAATGGTGATACATTGATAACGCCCGCCTGTTTCTCATATTCAAAAGCTTGGGCTATAAATGGCGTCATAGCACCACCATTTGTATCTGTATTGATCGCAGGCAAAAGGAGCGGTGGCTGAGCATATGCCGTTTTCATTACAAAGCCTTCTTCAAGCTGTCTATGATATATCTCCACACATTCCGATTCACGTTTCCTTATATCAACGTGAGGTTCTGTATTATAACCCAAAAGAAGGTCTGCATTCTTCACCATAAGAGGAGATACATTTGCGTGCAGGTCAAGTACAGCATATATCGGCGTACCTTCTCCAACAAGTGCCTTGATTGAGCTGAGCAAGTCCCCCTCACAATCATCAAAGCCTTCAACTACTGCTGCACCATGGAGATTGAGAAACACAACATCAGGCTTAGTAAAAGCGATCCTTTCAAGCATTCTCTCTTTTATAGCGACATATACATCTTTTTCAATAAGTCCCGACGGCGTAGCAAACGCAGCTGGCAGAGGTAATACATCATCATTATACTTTGCCAATGTCCTCAAAAAGCCCGTTATCTCACGAGCGTCGTTGAAATACTCCGTAAACTCCTTAACATCATCAGTATCAATGTAATCACGAGCTTTAAAGCTGTCAAGGTCTGTGCGTATAGCACAGAATGTATTTGTTTCGTGAAAAAAGCCGCCTACCGCCGCTCTCATAAAAATCATCTCCAATAGTCATTATTAAGGGTTTAACATTACCTTATAAAAATTATATTAAATTATAAAAGAGATTTCAAGGTCATAACACCACAATTGTCTCTGTGTTCTTTGCACAATTACTGATTATTGTGCACTCACAACAACATTATTTGTAACTTGCACAACTTGATTAATCTTGTTTATTGTGATATACTTAGGTCATAGAAAGACAAAACAGAATATTTCAAAGAACAAAGACGTTATTTCCTTTTTAAAGGCAAATGGCGTCTTTTTTATTCAGGAGGTTGGATTACATGAAAAAAATCGAAATTATCACAAGAACGGAAAAGCTAGAGATTATCAAGAAGATCCTTGTCAATCACAATTGCCTTGGTCTCACCGTTTATTCAGTAATGGGTTGTGGACGTCAGAAAGGTCATATCAGCAAAGCTGAAAATGATGATGTTGCAACTAATCTTCTCCCTAAGATATATGTTATGACAGTTGTAAAAGACAGTGAGCTAAAGCTCATTATGAACGACATCTACAATGAGATTGGTACAGGAACACACGGCGATGGCAAGGTATTTGTATCTAACATCGAAGATGCCATGAGAATCCGTACAGGAGAATGTGGAGAAAATGCTTTGTAAGCAGTAAGAGAGGTAACTATGAAAGAGAAAAAAGTAATAGTGTCCTTAAAAGGCATATCAAAAACATATGACAATGATGTCAAGGTCGTCAAGAATATTGATCTGGATATTTATGAGGGCGAGTTTTTGACTATTCTTGGAGCTTCTGGCTGTGGCAAAACCACCACGCTGCGTATGATAGCTGGCTTTGAGGACGTTTCCTCCGGCGATATTTGTATCGACGGCAGCTCCGTGATAGGTGTTCCGCCTTATAAAAGGCAAGTAAATACGGCTTTTCAAAGTTATGCTTTGTTTCCTCATCTTAGCGTTTATGACAACATTGCATATGGTCTGAAATTAAAAAAAGTTTCCAAAGCAGAGATACACAAAAGTGTTTCACATATGCTTTCGCTTATCAGGTTAGACGGATATGAAAAAAGGAAGCCTGCTCAGCTTTCAGGCGGACAAAAACAGCGTGTATCTATTGCAAGAGCACTCATCAATAATCCAAAGGTATTGTTGCTTGACGAACCATTGGGGGCTCTTGACCTTAATCTCAGAAAGCAGATGCAGATGGAATTGAAAACAATGCAGAAAAAGCTTGGCATAACATTTATATACATCACTCACGATCAGGAAGAGGCTCTGACGATGAGTGACAGGATTGCTGTAATGCACAAGGGCATACTTGAACAGGTCTGTTCCCCAAAGGAACTTTATATGAAGCCAAAAACAAAATATGTTGCAGAATTTATCGGTGAGTCAAATATCTTCGAGGGCGTAGTAAAGGACAGAAATAGCGACAACTGCACAGTTGCGATCGAAAGTGGAAACATCCTGTGCAGCGGTGATGGTTATGTTGCAGGACAAATGGTATATGTTTGCATTCGTCCAGAAAAAGTACGGATCACAAGAAAAGCAGGAAGCGGCAATTCACTGCCAGCCGAGATAAAGGAGCAGATATTTACTGGCAATATGATGAAACATATTGCCGTGCTTTCTAACGGACACGAGATAAAAGTTGCAGACATTGCTTCCTACAACGATATAAATATCGGTGACAAGGTATATCTTGAATGGGACGCAAAGGACGCTGTAATGAT
This sequence comes from Ruminococcus sp. AM31-15AC, assembly GCF_003462045.1. Classification (NCBI taxonomy): domain Bacteria; kingdom Bacillati; phylum Bacillota; class Clostridia; order Eubacteriales; family Oscillospiraceae; genus Ruminococcus; species Ruminococcus sp. AM31-15AC. Next base: position 4,682 of record NZ_QTYG01000013.1, read on the forward strand.
CAAAAATCCGACAGGCCCTATGGCCGAAAATTTTGACACATTGCGGGGGGTGCAGTAAATGACAACATCACGCAGCAGGTTCAATTTCACGGCACTTGTATATATTCTCCCACTAACTTTGGCACTTCTGCTGCTGGTGGTACTTCCACTTTTATATGTTGGAGCAATGAGTTTTATGGGACGTGGCGCATACGGCGGCACTATCAAAAGATTTACAGTTGACGCTTATGAGTCTCTTGCAGATTTTACTTATCTCAAAGCCGTAGGAAGATCAATATGTATGGCTCTTAAAAGCTCTGTATTATGCATATTGCTTGGATATCCATTTACCTTTATTGTGGCAAGAAAGTGGAAAAATCAGGCAAGCTGCTTATGTTTCTGCTCATGATACCTGTTTACACCAGTAGCCTTGCAAGACTATATAGCCTTGTTATAATGTTTAATTCATCTGGCTTGATAAATACTGCTCTTATGAAGCTTCATATCATAAGCTCACCTTTGCAGATGCTTTATACAAACGGCTCGATCACAATTGGGCTTGTACAATATCTTCTGCCGTTTGCAGTAATGCCGTTATATTCATCTATAGAAAAACTTGACGAAGCAACTATCGAGGCGTCTTATGACCTTGGAGCAGGCAAGATAAAGACCTTCATAAAGGTAATTCTCCCTATGACTTTTCCGGGAATAATCGCAGCATTTATCATTCTTTTTGTTCCTGCTATAGGCACATATTTTATTACAGATGTTATCGGCGGTGGAACAGTATATATGATAGGTAACATTATATGCAACCAATTTCTCAGTGCAAGGAACTGGCCTCTCGGTGCAGCACTCTCAGTGTGCGTTGTAATATTCATTCTGCTTATGCTTTATCTTTACAGTAGGATAGGAAACCTTGATGATTTGGGGGCGATGTAAATGAAAAACAGCAAACTTGTAAATAAAATAACGAATGCTTATGTGATGCTGATATATGTGTTTGTATTTATCCCTGTAATAGTTATGGTCGCATTTTCATTCAACAGCCTGTCTTCAAATCAGCATTGGGAAAGCTTCACGCTTGATTATTACAGCAAACTGTTTTCTGATAGTGAAATGATCCAAGTACTTATAAACTCACTTACACTGGCAGTAGTAAGTACGCTTGCCGCTATCTTTATCGGCACCCTTGGTGCATATGCGCTTTGCAGGCTTAAATTCAAGGGCCGTTCGTTTCTGAATTTTATGGTTTTTGTACCTATGGTGATCCCAGAAATAGTTATAGCGGTAGCATTTCTTGGGCTTACAGGTGCAGCTGGCATATCAAAAGGCTTTGGGGTTATGGTATGTGCGCATACTATATTCATTCTTCCGTATATTATTGTTACGCTCAAGTCAAGATTTGCAGACTATGATGTTTCTATAGAAGCTTCACTTGACCTTGGTGCAAACCAGATATATACATTCATACACATCATCTGTCCTATGATACTTCCAGGTATTTTTACTGGCGGACTTATGGCATTCTCGCTGTCATTTGACGATCTTATCGTATCAAATTTTCTCAGCAACACGGGATATACCACACTTCCTGTAAAAATATACTCAAATCTGAAGGTAGGTATCTCACCTGAATATAACGCATTGTTCACCATAATACTTGCGGTAATGCTTATAGCTACCGCGGCTATTGCAATAAAAAAGAAAAGAGGAAAGTAAAATGAAAAGAAGAAAATTTCTGGCGTTGACAGCAGCATTGGTATTGGCGGCAACAACCGGACTGGCTTCCTGTGGAAACAATTCAGGCAGCAAAGGCGACACAAAAGAACTTAATATGATTCTCTACCCTGACTATGTCCCTCAATCTGTCATTGACAGCTTTGAAAAAGAAACAGGCATAAAGTGTAATATCGACTATGTTGACAATGATACTCTCATCTATACCAAGTGGTCAGAAGATCCCAAGGGTTATGATATTGGTCAGCCTGCTATTTCTACTCTGCATGCACTTATCGATGCAGATATGCTTCAAGAAATAAGCTATGAAGATATTCCAAACAGCAAATATATTTCCACAGATAAATGTGATATCTCACTGAATGACAATGACAAGAAGTACTCTATTCCATATAACACCACCGGCGGTTACACTTGGATATACAACACAAAGACCTGTCCTGTCACTATCACAAAAATGGATGATCTTCTTGATGAAAAGCTTCGTGGTCAGATCGTTACAATGCCTTATTCTTTCATGTGGTATCCGTCAGCACTTATGCACCTTGGATATTCAGACTCCTCTACAGACGAAAAGGAGATTGCTGAAGCAACAGAATGGGTCAAGAAGCTTACTGCGAACGTAAAGGTGTTCGACGGCGCAACACCAAGTTCTTCTGTGAAAAACGGCGAATGCAGTGTTGCTCTTACATTTGCAAGTGACGCTTCAAGAGCGCTTCTTGATGACCCTGATCTTGATTACCTCAAGGTAGAAGACCAGACATTTATGCAATGCACACAGTATTGGGTCATTGGAAAACAGTCACCTAACAGCAAGAACGCCGAAAAATTCATTGATTATGTATGCGACCCTAAAAATTATGCAGATTGTCTGAATACATACCCTGCTATATCAAATAATGAGGAAGCGCTGAATTATGTTTCCGATGATTATAAGAAAATAGAAGGTATGTTTGAGATCCCTGATGATAAAAAATCATACATTCTCAATTCGGACGTCCCTACTGACGCACTTTCCGCATATGATGAACAATGGAATAAGATCATGTCAAACTAAGGAGTGATCCTATAATGAGCAAAGACTATTCTGAGATAGCATACAAACATACACGTTTTTTTGTTGAAGAATGCGGAGAGCGTATCGCAGGCACTGCACAGATGAACAAGGCAGCAGAACACGCTGTCGAAGTGTTCAGATCTCTCGGCATGAAATATATCCAGCATCATTTTCAAGTACCTGTTTGCAGCACTGAAAAAAGCGTTGTTGAGTTGATCTCAAACAAGCAGATCACACCTCTGCCACATACTAATGTGTGCTTCTGCACAGATACACCAGAGGGTGGCTTAACAGCGGAAGCTGTACTTATACATTCAGACGTCAAGAAAATGGGTGTTATCGGCGAGATCTATCCTATCAGTGACAAGTGTATAAAAACAGATATCAAAGGAAAGATCGTAGTTATAGAGCGAAGCGTTCTTATGGATTACCCAGATATAGATACCTACAAGGTACTTGAAAAATATAAGCCCGCTGCCGTAATATTCACAACAGACGAGTCACAGCAAGGCATACCATATGTGTATTCAAATTTTGAATACAGAGAAGCACAGTATATGCTGCCGTCATTCATAATGAACAAAAATGATGTGAATAAACTGTTCAGCCAAAATGATAAGGTCATACTGCACGTTGAATTAAAAACTCAGGTTCAGAAAAAAGAAAGCACCAATACGATAGGTGTGATAGAGGGTACAGACAAGCAAGATGAAGTGATCTTGATCTCAGGTCATCTTGACTCGGCAGTCAGCAGCAAAGGTGCTGTTGATGATGCAGGTGCAATAGGCACTGTTATGGCATTAGCAGAAAAATACAAGGCTCTATCCGACAAGGGCGTCAGAACACATAGGACCTTGTATTTTGCCTGCTGGTCGGGTCACGAACCTGGTCTGCACGGAAGCAAATACTTTTTGCAGCAAAACCAGGACATTTACAAACGTATAAAATATAATATCAATTACGATATCATTGGAATGACAACGCCTTATTCCATAACCTATGCAGGCGTAAAAGACTTTGAAGCGATATTTGAAAAAATATTTGAAAAGTGCGGCTCAACGTTGGACATTTTTTCCGGACCTGTTCCCTGTGACACACTAAATCTCACATCAAACAAAATCCCTAGTCTTACTATGTCAAACGGTGGATTCGTATGGGGACATACGCCTGCTGATGATATGAAAAACATTGACAAAAGGGGCTTTGATCAGCCTATTGATTTCTCAAGTGAGCTTATAAACTATCTTGACAGCCTTGAAAAAATACCTCAGGGATACACTGATGATATTGAAAAACAGCTTGATATATATGCCACACGATATGGCTGGGATTTCTGACAGGGGGCATATGTTATGAAAATAATTGATCTGAGCGGCGAATATACAGAAAAAATGTGGTATTATGGTGAGCCATATACGCCATACAGCGTAAAAGATCTTGCGTGTGTCGATAAAAATGGCTATATTGCAAGAGAATATACACTGACAGCCCACACAGGCACTCACATAGAAAACAGCGCTCATTGGAGCGAAAATGCACAGGGAATAAGCGAGACCCCTATTGAGAAATTCGCAGGTAACGCTCGGTTACTTTACCTGCCGTTCTCAGAAAGCAAAGAGATAACAGTGAAAAGACTAAAAGCAGCAGGTGCTGATGGTCTTGAAAAAGACGAGATATGTATTATCCGAACAAATTGGGATAGCTTTTGGAACAAAAAAGAATATGTATCTGAAAGCCCATATATTACAGTACCTGCGGCAGAATATCTTGTATCAAAGGGAATAAAACTCGTGGGAATGGACAGCCCTATGATAGGCGATCCGAATGACGGGATCTCATCAGTAGGAGCTGACCTCGTTCTTCCCGACTATAAGTTTTCAGAAGCAGGGATACCGATAATACTTGGTCTTGTAAATTTATCATCTCTGCCTGAAAAGTTCTTTTTTACAGCCTTTCCACTAAAACTGCATAACGGTGAAGGAAGTCCCTGCCGTGCAACCGCAATAACATTTTAAGATAAAGGAGCTATTTATTATGGAATATGAAATTCAGAAACATCTGCATTATGCAGGAATACCAAGTTTTAATCTTTATCCGTACACACAGGATACTGAATGTGCTGACATAACTATAATGGGTGTACCTTTCGATAGTGGTGTTACAAATCGTCCAGGTGCAAGACTTGGACCAAGAGCTATAAGAAATATGAGTCAGCTCACAAACTGCTTTGCCTATCCATGGAGCTACAAACTCAGCGATAAAGCAAAGATCGTTGATTACGGCGATGTAGGATACTATGTGGGTGCAAATACAACGAAGGTAATGCTTGAGGAAACGTATAATACTGCCAAAAAAGTTTTTGAATCTGGCAGCAAACTTCTTACCCTTGGCGGAGACCACACTATTCCATATGGTATGGTCAGAGCTGCAAGCGAAAAGTTTGGAAAACTTGCTCTGCTGCATTTTGACTCTCATCAGGACAGCACTCCGTCCACTGATGGAAATGTATCCCACGCAAACTTCGCATATGACTTACAGGCTGAGGGGTGTATCGACCCGTCACATTCGGCGCAGGTTTTTATAAGAACTGAAATGACTAAATGTGGATATAATATTTTCTATGCTATGGACGCTGTAAATATGGATATGAAAGAGCTAGCTAGACAGTTGAAAGCCATTGTGGGCGATATGCCTGTATACATAACCTTTGATATCGATGCTCTCGATCCCTCGGCTGCACCAGGTACAGGTACGCCTGTTATCGGCGGTCCTACCTCAGCTCAGGCAAGGCAACTACTTTACGAACTGCGTGGTATCAATGTTGTAGCAGCAGATCTTGTAGAGGTGCTTCCCGCATATGACCACAGCGAGATCACCGCACTTGCGGCGGCAACGATCGCACAGGACCTTATGTATCTTATGTATAATAAAGAATAAATCTCGCATCTCCAGCCCATAGTTTTACCTATGGGCTAAAGGTGTTTTTAGGAGTGATAACAAATGAACTGCGAAGATCTAATGAACATACCCAAAATATATTCAGGAATGAAGCTTATAGCGGGTGGATCAGGAATGTACAGAAACATACGGTGGATATATTTTGCCGATTGTACACAATGTCTTTCAGATGATTTTAAAGTCTCACAGTTGATACACGGAGGAGAACTTGTTATTGTCACAAATGCAGCACTTACAGACAATGATGACAAAATGCTCAGTATGATTGTGGAAATGAACCAAAAGAATATAGCTGGGCTTGTTATAAATGTCGGACAGATATCACCTATGCTGACCGAATACTGCAATGACAACGAACTACCTCTGTTTGAACTGTCCTATGATCTGCACCTCATTGATCTTTCACAGATCGTATGCAAGGCATTGGTGGAAGAAGAAAGCAACACAAACTCGATAGATCAGCTTCTTGCTGCAATAATTTATTCCTCTAATATAAATGACGCTGATATAAAGATACGGGCAGGCTATCTAGGCACTAGTATATCGGATAAAAATCATATAGTCGTGCTGAAGTTAAACAAAAACAACAAACTTCAGGACTCTTATGAAAATCTGCAAAGATATATCAGATATGAATTTAAAAACTATGGTTTGCAAAAAATGCTGATGCTCTGGCAAATAGATACAGGCATAATGCTTATCCCCTCGGAGTTATTTAGCCGCGATCTGCTCTCCAATATACTCACAAGGATAATAGACCACATTAGTTCTTACTACGGCATTGACGCAAAGGCAGGGATAGGATCTGCATATGAATACATATCGGAATTAAAGAAAAGCTTTCAGGAAGCTCTGAACTCCATTAAAATATCACACTCTGAAAGTAAAAGTCAGAAAGTATTCTTTTACGATAATCTCGGTATCTACTCGCTTATCGCGCAGATAAAAAATGATAAGTTTCTTGATGAATATGTAAATAATCATATAGGCAAACTGATACAATCTGATGTTTTGCAGGAGGGCGACCTTTGCAAAACGCTTGAAGCCTATCTTGATCATAACTGCAACGCTGCCGCAGCAGCAGAGCACCTGTTTATCCACAGAAATACAATGCGCTATCGTATGGATAAGATCAAAAAGATACTTTGCTGCGAACTTGATGATCTTGACGTCTATCTTGAACTTAAAATGGCGTTTGAGATCAAAAACTATCGTGAAAGTCAAAAAGATCAGTCATAATTTATTGTGTGCATACACCACAATAAAGATTATAAAGACAACACATTGCTGTTATACTGTTTTTTTCTTATAATTATATCAAAGGAAAAAACTTTCCGTAATAAAAGAACAGGAGTGACTTTATAATGCTAAGAAATTCATTGCCAACTATAATTACAGATAAGGTTCCAGGACCAAATGCCTGTGTACTTTTGAAAAAAAGGGACAACGCACTGCCTAAAGCGCTCTGTGGCTATACATATCCTATATGTATCAAGCGTGGAGAGGGCGCAATGCTCGAAGATGTTGACGGAAACATCTTTCTTGATTTTATCGGAGGTGTCGGCGTTCTCAACATCGGCTACAGCAGACCTGAGGTCGTGAAAGCTGTTCAAGATCAGGCAGAAAAATATTTTCACTGCATTTTCAATGTGGTGGCACACAGTGGTTACATTGAACTTGCTGATAGGCTCAACAAACTTATGCCATGCAAAGGTGATAAACTGAAAACATTCTTTGCAAACAGCGGTGCAGAGGCAGATGAGAATGCAGTAAAGATAGCCAAAGCATATACAGGAAGAAAAGGCATCATCTGCTTCTCTGGTGCATTCCACGGAAGAACAAATCTTACAATGGCTCTTACAGCAAAAAAATCTTATGCAAAGGGAATGGGTCCTTTCCCGTCTGATATTTACAGAGCTGAGTTCCCTTACCTTTATCATGCACCAAAAGGATATTCTGAACAAGAAGCGATAGCATATTACCTAGATAAACTCAACACTCTTTTTGATGAAGCTGCACCTGCCAGTGATATTGCAGCAATGATAGTTGAACCTGTTCAAGGAGAGGGTGGTTTTGTCCCCGCACCTATCGAATGGGTAAAAGCCGTCAGAAAGATATGCGACGATAATGGTATTTTACTTATTGCTGATGAAGTACAGTGTGGAAACTGTCGAAGTGGCAGATACTATGCCTCAGAATATTGGAAGGAAGCAGGTGCTGCACCAGATATTATAGCAACAGCAAAATCTCTTGGCGGCGGCGTTCCAATAAATGCAATAACCGCCCGTGAGGAAATTATGGATTCAGTACCTGTGGGAACTATTGGCGGAACATATTGCGGAAATCCTCTTGCCTGTGCTTCTGCACTCAAGGTAATGGATATAATGCTGGAAGAAGATTATGCAGGCAAGGCTGAAGAAATAGGTAAAAAGGCAACTATATTTTTCAGCGGTCTTAAAGAAAAATATGAAGAGGTAGGAGATGTAAGAGGTCTTGGTTCGATGCTTGGCGTGGAATTTGTAAAGACTAAAGCAGAAAAAGAACCAAACGGCGAACTTGTTTCTAAGGTGATACAGAACGCCCTTCAAATGGGACTTATGCTTGAAAATGCTGGCACACACGGAAACGTTATAAGATTTCTTGTCCCTCTGTGTGTAACAGACGAACAACTTGAAAAAGGCTTTAAGATATTTGAGACCGCTTTGGTAAAAGCAAAGTCTGATAAATAATACAAGAAAAGAGGTATTAAACGTGAGTATGGATTTTAATTACTACCTGCCTGTAAATATTGTTTTTGGAAGAGGAAAAGTCAGCTCTGTTGGAATCATCGCAAGCGATCACGGCAAAAAGGCACTTGTTGTCACAGGAAAAAGCAGCACAAAGCGCTCTGGGTTGCTTAACCGAATTTGCAGTCACTTAAAAAAATCAGGTATCGAATATACTGTTTTTGATAAAGTACCACAAAATCCTCTTACAACGACAGCTGAGCAAGCTGCACGAATAGCAAAAGACAACGGCTGCGATATGGTCATAGGCGTCGGCGGCGGAAGCGTTATGGATTGTGCAAAGGCAGCAGCATTTATCGCAGTAAATGACGGTGATATAAATGACTACATATTCAATCGTCTGAAAAGCGGCAAAGCTCTGCCGATAATACTTATCCCAACGACCTGCGGAACAGGCAGTGAGGGAAACGGATTTGCTGTATTAACAAACCCGGAAAACGGAGATAAAAAATCACTAAGATGCAATGCAATAGTTGCAAAGGCGTCTATCATTGATTCTGAATGTATGATGACTATGCCGAAAAATGTTTTGGCAAGTGTCGGTTTTGATGCCTTTTGTCACTGTATGGAAGCCTATATAAGCCGCATTGCTCAACCCTTTATGGATATTATGTGCGAAAAGGCAATGAAGCTTATTGCAGATGATCTTCCAAAGCTTTTTAAGGGTGACAATAATCCAGAGTACTGGGACAAGATAAGTATTGCAAGCACAATGGGGGGAATGGTCATAAATACCGCAGGTGTTACACTTGCACATGGTATGGAACACCCTGTCAGCGGTTTCAAGAATGCCGTACACGGCAAAGGTCTTGCAGCCATAACCCCTGCAGTAACAGAAGCAAGCATAAAAGGTGACCCACAGAAATTTGCATTTATTTCAAAAGTGTTAGGCGGCAATAATGAGAATGATTGTGCAGAACAGATAACAAAATTTATCGACTCACTTCGTCTTACCTGTACGTTATCAGATTTTGGAGTAAAAGAAAGTGATATCGATATGCTGACAGACAGCTGTATGAAAGTTTCAGCAGCAGGTATATCCTATCATCCCGTAAAATTTGACAGGTCACACATAAGAGATCTATATTTAAAGTCACTGTAAATCAAGCCAAAGGAGTTCTTTCTATGCGCAGATATAAAACATACATTAACGGAGAATGGTTTGAAGGCACTTCGGGAATTGTTCTGAGATCTGTTGATCCTTCAAATAACAAAGAGTTAGGCGAGATAGTGCAAAACAGCAAGGAAGATGTGGAATATGCAATAGAAAGTGCCTCACGTTCCTTTTACAAAACCAGAGAATGGCGTGATCTTGATGTTCAGCAACGAAGCGACAAGCTTCTAAAGATCGCTGATATGATAGAGAGCGAGATTGATGAAATAGCTAAGACAGAGTCAATGGACAACGGCAAGCCCTTGCGTGAAGCGCAGGCAGATGTTGACGATGCTGTGCATTGTTTCCGTTATTATGCAGGGCTTATCCGTACACCAAGCGGTCAAACTTACAATGTAAACAGCAATTTCGGCAATATGCACTCATACACAGTGAAAGAACCAGTGGGTGTCTGCGCACTTATTACACCTTGGAATTTTCCATTTTTGATGAGCGTATGGAAAATAGCCCCTGCACTTGCGGCTGGCAACAGTATAATTTTCAAGCCAAGCTCTGAAACGGTACTTTCGGCATTGAAGCTTTTTGAGATACTTGATAAATGTGATATACCAAAAGGCACTGCAAATCTGGTCATCGGTTCAGGAAGCACAGTTGGAAATCTTTTAGCCGAAAGCAAAAAGGTAGATATGATAACATTCACAGGCAGCACATCCGTTGGGCAAGGCATAATGCGGGCTGCTGCTGGCAACGTAAAAAAAATAGGGCTCGAACTCGGTGGAAAGTCACCTAATATCGTCTTTGCAGACACGGATATCGACAAGACCGTTGAATGGGTAATGATGGGTATATTTTTAAATCAAGGAGAAGTCTGCTGTGCAGGATCAAGGCTGATAATAGAAAAATCGATAAAGGATAAATTTCTAAAAAACTTGTCGAGAGAACTGATAAGCTTACCCTTGGCGCTCCTCTTGATAACCCTGATATGGGTCCGCTCATATCAAAAAAGCATATGCAGGACGTACTTGGATATATTGAAAAAGGAAAGGCAGAGGGAGCAAAACTTCTTTGCGGTGGATACAAATGTACAGATGACGATCTTGTCAACGGAAATTTCATCAAGCCTGCCATATTTGACGATTGCACCTCTGATATGTCAATAGTTCGTGAAGAAATATTTGGTCCTATACTTACTGTGCTGACTTTTGAAACAGAGGAAGAAGCAATAGAATTGGCAAATGATACAGATTATGGACTCGCAGGTGCTGTTTTCTGCAATGATACCGCAAAAGCTCTAAGGGTGATAAAAGAAGTTCGTGCAGGTATAACGTGGATAAACTGCTATAACCCAGCCTTTTCAGAAGCCCCGTGGGGTGGCTACAAAATGAGTGGCATTGGCAGAGAACTTGGTACAAGCGGTCTTGATGAATATCAGGAAACAAAGCAGATAAACATAAATATATCTGGTACACCTCTTGGGTGGTATAACCACTAGATTATACAAACCGCCGCAGGTCACGAATTAATACGACCTGCGGCGGAATTTTTTATCCCCCTTATTTCAAAAACTCCCCACTTTTTGAAATAACACCCCTCGCTCCCCACTCCTTATTTCAAAAACACCCCCTATCAACGTTTACATCTGCAAAGTTTACACTTTGTTTACAAAATGTAATCGTTATCCTAAGCAGCTAGCTTAACAAATCATGGAAATAAAGTGGTATAATGACATTGTGAGAAAAATAGTGCAAAACAACGCATATGTTGAAAGGAAGTAGTATAAAAATGAAAAATAAGGCTATTATAACACTAATGCTATTAGCAACTATTGCATTGACTTCTTGCAAAGGAAATGAAAACAATAGTGTTGCAGACAGCTCAAACCAAGATTATAGCACCAGTTCACAAATAACCACAAGTGTTGAAAATGAAACAGAAAATACAGAAACATCACCCGTTAGCGAACAAAATGCACAAACGACAGAGGAACATGGCACATATACCTCATATGAAATTCTGTCATTCAGTGCAATTCAAGGTGCAGTGATTACTGACCTTAAATACAACGACAAAGGATATCTTTCAAGTTGTTCATATTCATACAAATGTGAGGCTTGTGGAACCGTACAGTCCGGTATTCACGGTACATATTCGAGTGATAGAGGATCATTTATATGTCAAAATTGTGGTAACAATCAAAAAGTTGAAGTCAAAGCAATAGAAGATTGGGTTGAAATTCCATACTAAATATATCATTTAAGGAAGAAGATGTAAAGCATGAAACAAATCGTATGCGAAGTTTGCGGTAGCAATGATTTAGTCAAAGAGGACGGCTGCTTTATCTGTCAGTATTGCGGTGCTAAATATTCACCTGAAGAAGCTAAACGTCTTATTGTCGAAGTTAATGGCAAGGTCGATGTGTCGGGAAGTAAAGTCACAGTCGATAACACCTCTTTTGTAGAGCGTTCCCTCGAAAACGCACGCCGTGCAAAAGCTAAAGAAGATTGGGAAGAATGTGAAAAATACTATAACATGGTAGAACAGTATGAGCCAACAAATATCGAGGCTATTTTTTACTCCAGCTATGGAAAAGCAAGAATGGCACTTGTAGATTCTGACCGCTTTAAAAGAGAACAGAAAATTAAAGTGTTAAAAAATTCGATATCTGTAATTGATGACAATTATGATAGCTCACCAAAAAAATACGAAGAAAACAAAGCTTTGATTCAAAGAATCAATTCTGATTTGCTTGCTTTTTTAAATAGTTCATTTGTAATGAATACAACGACTGAATATGGTAAGAATGGCAGTTATACAACTAATGATAGTGAATACACTTATGATATGTTCGTGGAACTATCATTGGGAATGATCGAATCAATAGAACATATCATACATACTATACCGGACAAATATAAGACAACATATCTTTGGAAAATCATACGCCAACAATATGCATATATATATTCTGTATGTCGAAAAACGTCCTACCGCCATAACTATAAAAATAAAAGGCAATGGCTTGATTCAATAAATAGAGTTGACGAAAAATTGAAACAGTTAGATCCTAATTATTTAGAAGCTGATCTTGAAGAACTTCCAAGAACAACCAATGAAGTAAATGCCATTATAGCCGCTGCAATCGTAATAATAATGATAATCGTATTAGTTATATACTACATTTCCCAATCAATGTGATAATGAACAATAAAAGCTAAAATCCATACGATTATCACTCGCCTTTTTCCTGCATAAATTCCCCACCTCTGCAAATAATATTACTGCAATTTTGAAAAAACAACGGAGGTCATAAATATGAAAGCAACAGGAATTGTCCGCAGGATCGACGATCTCGGCAGAGTTGTCATACCTAAAGAAATAAGGCGCACCATGCGTATCCGTGAGGGCGACCCCCTCGAGATCTACACCAACCCCGACGGCGAAGTGATATTCAAAAAATATTCCGCAATAAACGAAATGTCCGAGGGCGCAGCTCAGGCAGCGGAAGTCATCTCAAAGCTTGGGGGAGCGCCTGCCGTGGTGTTCGATAAGGACCACGTCGTGGCAGTGTCAGGCGTGCCGAAAAAAGAGTATTCTCAGCGTCGCCTCTCCCCTGCCCTGGAGGAGCTTTTGGAAAACCGCAAAACCTTTGACTATACCGATACCACAGCCGAGCCGCTTAGAGCTGTCGAGGGTATCACCACACATGCCCTCACCATCGCCCCTATCCTCACAAACGGCGATATAACAGGCGCAGTGGCTTTCATGGCTACCGACGATACCGAGCTTTGTACCGATAAACAATCCATGCTCGCCAAAGCCGCCGCAATGTTCTTGGGCAAACAAATCGAAGAATAATACCAAAAAGGACCGCCGCCTGACCGCAGCAGTCCTTTTTTCTGTACTATTACATCAGCCATTACACCATGTCCTCCGCTGCCAACATAATAATAAACCCTCCGACCCATACAAATGGATCGGAGGGCAAACTGCAGACCACGCTGCGATGGAGCTGATAGTCGGACTCGAACCGACGACCTGCTCATTACGAATGAGCTGCTCTACCAACTGAGCCATATCAGCATATCAGACCTGAATATTATACACCAAAAACACACATTTGTCAACATCAATTCAAGCATTTTTTTTTAGTTTTGCAAAATCCCTATCAAATAGTCATATCATATGTACCTTTTGAATATAATGTATGAAATAAATACGTTTTCTTTCCGTATCGTTATTTTGCACAATAAAAAAACGCTGAAATATGCTTAAACGTTTCATAAATATCTTCGCAAACACCGAATATTCCAACTTTTCCGATCAAATGACTATCATATTTTCATATCAGGATAATATTTTAACAATATCATATGTCACAGCACACTTTTCAACAATTATTATCCGAAAACGTTTAATGAACGGGCTGTTTGATACTTTTTGTAATTTCACATAACATAATCGAATACAAAAGAAATGTTTATATACATTTTTCACATACCACACAGCTGGTTTCATATACTTCCTCAGAAAACACCGTGCATTTTCGCAGCTTTTTGATTAGCCTGTCAGTTCCTTTGTAACAAATCGATTACAATTGTTCAAATAGCATTGTTAAAATGCACAAAAGTAAAGTTGAAAAATTGGCTAAACCTCCATAATTTATTACAGAGGGCATAAAAATGTGAAAAAAGACTTGAAATTATGCCGAGAATATTGTATATTTTTATTAACGGAAACGTTTGAAATAAGTTTTCACGGAAAACATCAAGCGTAAACGTTTAAAATCTACGGAAAGGCGGAAATATCATTGGTTTCCTTAAAAGACATTTCCGTTCGCTGCGGAGTATCCGTCGCAACCGTAAGCAAAGCCCTCAACGGCCATAAGGACGTAAGCGAGGCAACAAGAGAAAGACTTATGAAAGCCGCCAAAGAAATGGGCTACTTCCCAAATTCTCAGGCAAGAGCTTTGAAGACCAACAGGACCTATAATCTCGGGGTCATGTATCTCGACGAAGCAGGAAGCGGTCTTACCCATGAGTTTTTCGCAAAGGTGCTTGACAGCTTTAAGACTACGGCTGAAGCAGCAGGATATGATATAACCTTTATAAATAGAGATGTGGGCAAGCAGAAAATGTCTACATACGAACATTGCAAATACCGCAATGTTGACGGTGTTATCATTGCCTGTACGGATTTTACGTCGCAGGACGTGTACGAGGTGATAAACGGAGATATACCAGTGGTCACGATCGACCACATCTTCGATTGCAGAACAGCGATCATGTCCAATAATGAAAAAGGTATGGAAGAGCTTATCAACTATGTGACGAAAATGGGGCATAGGAAGATCGCTTTTATCCAGGGCAACAAATCGGCAGTAGCCGAAAGACGTCTGGCAGGCTTCTATAAAGCTTGTATGACAAGAGGAATTTCAGTTGAACCCGATTGGATACTTAACGGTGATTATCACAACCCTGATCTAACTTATAAGCTGACAAAAGAACTTCTTAGCAGAGAGAACAAACCAACCTGCGTTTTCATGCCCGATGATTATTCAGCAATGGGAGCTTTTAATGCAGTCAAGGAAATGGGTCTTTCAGTACCGGAGGATATCTCGATAGTGGGCTACGACGGAATAGCTTATTCACAGCTTCTCTCTCCAAAGCTTACGACTTATCTTCAGGACACAGACCTTATCGGTGTAACAGCCGCAAAACAGCTGGTGTCACTGATAGAAAACCCACAGACCACCTTTAAAGAGGTGATAACAGTCGACGGAAAGCTGCTGGAAGGCGGCTCGGTAAGCGACATCAATTAATTCAAGGCATTAATTTTCCGCAGAAATGCTGCGGAGCAAATCAAATAAACTAATGCGATTTTAAGGAGGAAAATTATTATGGCAAATCTTAAGAAAGTACTTGCAGGTTCTCTGAGTCTCTGTCTGGCAGCTTCAATGTTCACAGCTTGCGGCAACACAGATTCATCTTCAACATCTGACAAGAATGGCGGCACAACATCAAAGGCTGGCGACGGCACAGGTATCAACAAAGATGCAGACAGACAGGATACTTCAAAGCTTCACGGTGTAGATTCATCAGAGGATTCAAAGAAGACTCTTACAATTTACTGCTGGAACACAGAGTTCAAGTCAAGACT
The DNA here is from genome assembly GCF_003462045.1 of Ruminococcus sp. AM31-15AC. Lineage (NCBI taxonomy): Bacteria > Bacillati > Bacillota > Clostridia > Eubacteriales > Oscillospiraceae > Ruminococcus > Ruminococcus sp. AM31-15AC. Next base: position 20,472 of record NZ_QTYG01000013.1, read on the forward strand.
TGATAAGTACTATCCACAGGGCACATCAAACGAGCTTACATACAACGAGCTTGCTGATGGTTCTAAGGAGATCGCAACAATCAACGGCGTTAAGCTGAACTGGGTACAGGTTGAAAACGAAGGTAACGCTTACCAGACAAAGCTGGACGAGGCTCTTAAGGGTCAGCAGGACAGCACAGAGAAGGTAGATATGTTCCTTATGGAGCTGACTACGCTCTGAAGTATGCTAACGGCGACGTTGCACTTTCTATTCAGGACCTCGGCATCACAGACGACGATATGTCACAGATGTATCAGTACACAAAGGACGTTGCAACAGATACAAAGACAGGCGAGCTGAAGGGTGTATCATGGCAGGCAACTCCAGGTCTGTTCCTCTACAACACAAAGATCGCTGAGGACGTTCTCGGCACAAGCGATCCAGAGAAGGTTCAGGAAGCTGTTAAGGATTGGGATACATTCACAGCAACAGCTCAGAAGATGGCTGACAAGGGCTACAAGATGGTATCTGGTTTCGATGATACATACAGATGCTTCTCAAACAATATGTCTAGCCCATGGGTAACAGACAACAAGATCACAGTTGACCCACAGATCAAGGCTTGGGCTGACCAGACTAAGGAATACACAGACAAGGGCTACAACAACAAGACTTCCCTTTGGGACGATGCTTGGGCTGCTGGCCAGAAGATCGACGGTGGCGTATTTGGTTACTTCTTCTCAACATGGGGCATTCCTTTCACACTTCTTCCAAACACAGTTGACGAAGAGATCAAGGCTGATGGTTCAAACGCTAAGGAAGGCAACGGCGGTTATGGTCTCTGGAAGGCTTGCTCAGGCCCACAGGCTTACTACTGGGGCGGTACATGGATCTGCGGCGCTATCGACTCCGATAACCAGGATATCGTTGCTGATATCATGAAGGTTATGACTTGCAACAAGGACGTAGCTAAGGCTATCACTGAGGGCGAGCAGGACTACACAAACAACAAGGCTGCTATCAAGGAGCTTATCGACGGCGGTTATACAAACGCATTCCTCGGTGGACAGGATCACCTTGCACTTCTTACAGAGGCTGCTGACAAGATCTCCCTCGAGAACAAGCTTTCTGCTTATGACCAGGGCTGCAACGAGAAATTCCAGGGTGCTATGAAGGACTACTTCCTCGGCACAGTTGATTCATATGAGGCTGCTCTTGAGAACTTCAAGAAGAACATCACAGACCTCTATGGTAACCTTACTTGCGATTTCTAATCGTATAAAAAAACAGTATCTAATTAAATATAGGGGGTGGAGGATATCCCCCCCTATTATTTATTAATCTCACGAAAGGAATAGGTATACTTATATGAAGAGAAAAAGCATAAGCTATGCCAAGTGGGGATATATTTTCCTTATCCCATTCTTTGTAGTTTACATCATCTTCTCACTATATCCTCTGTTCCAGACTTTCTATTACAGCTTTACGGACTATGTTAAGGATCAGGGCTCTATCGGCGGTGGTTGGACAAGACAGGCTGTCGAAGTAACACCGACATTCTGCGGTTTCGATAACTATTCAACTATATTCACATCAGGAAGTGATCTGCTCCAGTCTTTCTGGAATACGATCATCATGTGGATCGTAGGATTTATCCCACAGATCGTTATCTCTCTTATCCTTGCAGTATGGTTCACTGACCTTCGTCTTAAGATAAAGGCTCAGGGATTCTTCAAGGCTGTTATCTATCTTCCAAACGTAATCATGGCATCTGCTTTTGCATTTCTGTTCTACAGCTTGTTCAGCAGAGGCGGTGCTATCTATGATCTTATCAAGGTACCGCTCCTTGAAAGTGTTTGGGGATCAAGAGGTGTAGTTGGACTCATCAACTTCATACTTTGGTATGGTAATACAACAATTCTTCTTATGGCTGCTATCATGGGTGTTGATACATCACTCTATGAGTCAGCACAGATCGACGGTGCAACTTCCAGCCAGACATTCTGGAAGATTACAATTCCGCTCATCAAGCCTATCATGTCATATGTTCTTGTAACATCACTCATCGGTGGACTTCAGATGTACGACGTACCTGCCTCCTCACAAAGGATTTGGGTAACCCGAACGGAAAACTCAAGACCGTCGTAATGATAATCCAGGCAAATAAGCAGGGCGACATCGGTAAGGCGTCTGCACTGTGCGTAATAATCTTTGTTGTTTCCGCTGTTATCGGACTTGCACTTATGTTTGCGTCCGCTGACCATGACGGAAAGAAGAAAAAGAAGAAAAGGGGGTAAGTTGAAATGCCAAGAAGTACTGAAATAGTTGGTGAAAAGACAAATAGTACCGGACTTCTGATCCACAGGATAATAGCTTATGTTGTCCTTGTTCTTTTGGTCGTTATTTCACTTTTCCCATTCTATCTTTTGATAATCAATGCGACACGAGGCAGATCACAGGCAGGTATCAGATGGTATCCTGACCACTTCCTCGCAACAAACTTCAAGAACCTGTTCAGTGGTTCAACAGCCGTTGCATACGGAAGTGTATGGCGTTCACTTGCTAACTCACTGTTCATTTCTGCTTGTGCATCACTGCTCAGCGTTTATTTCTCAGCACTGACTGCATATGCAACTCACGTTTATCAGTTCAAACTCAGAAAATTTGCTGATATGTTCATTCTCATCGTAATGATGGTCCCAACACAGGCATCAGCTATCGGTTTCTACCAGTTCATGAACAAACTCGGTTGGACAGATACCTACATTCCGCTGATCATTCCTGCAATAGCTGCTCCTGCTACATACTACTTCATGAAACAGTATATGGCATCTGCACTTCCGCTTGAGATCGTAGAGGCAGCCCGTATCGACGGCTGCGGAGAGTTCAAGACCTTCAACAGGATCGTAACTCCTATCCTCAAGCCTGCATTCGCAGTTCAGATCATCTTTACATTCGTAACAAACTGGAACAACTACTTCATGCCAAGACTTATCCTTACAACTAAGAGTAAGTACACAATTCCTCTGGTACTTAACGCAATGCGTTACGCAGGTCCACAGGAGAAGGACGTGGGAATGTTCAGCTTGTACATCGTACTTGCTATCCTCCCTGTAGTAATTGTTTACCTTTGTCTTTCAAAGTTCATCATTCGTGGTGTTGCTTTGGGAAGCGTAAAGGGTTAATACGAAGCTTCAAACAGCGTACAGTTTTTCTGTACGCTGTTTTTTTTACTCCATTCATTCCTTACTTCTCTTTCCTATTCACATAAAAGCTTCGTCTGCATACCTTTGCTATTGACCGTTATCTCCATTCTGCTCACTCTTTTTCCATTTACGCCATATCCATTACAAATTATTTTATCCGTGATATCCTCGCCGCAATACCCCTCATAAGTGATATGCTCCACCAAATACTCCCTCTCTGCAAACTCTATCCTATCTTTAAGCCCGGCATCCACATTATTGAGCCACTGCTTATCAAGACCATAATACTTCTCCCTCGTGATACCATGTGGTATAGTTTTACCGCTTGAATAGCTATATCCATACTCCCCGTCCACGTTTTTCATATATATCTTCGACAGCATCGATCTCGTATCAAGCTGTTTGCCATATTCAATAATACGCTGAGTACCGATATTCACAGAAAGGATACTCAGCGACACATTGACCTGCCTGTCCCCTCTGATATATGCACGCCTGCCGTAAGCCTTGACCGCATATACGCCGATAGCCTCCCACAGTGTAGACTTCTCTTTGATGTTCACATAGTTCACAGTGTTAGTTCCACTCTCGTAGGTTATCTCACTCGAGGGACTGTAGCTCTTCATAATATCTGTCAAACTCACCTTAGACCATACCCCAGGTTCAGGCTCGTTCTGCCCCAGCATAAGTGTTATCCCACGGCTTATAAGTTCAAGAACAGTTTTTCCGCCTCTCACCCTTGTTCTGATGTAATCCGCAGGACCGTAGTGCATACGCCTGCTACCTATATAAAGTGCCACACGCCTGATATTGTTAAGATTTATGCTGTTATTCAGAACGACAGACGCTCTAAGTTCACTGTATGGCGTATAGCGGTCTTTCACAAGCCTTGCTGAAACAATGTTTCTATAGTCCAAATTGCCACTGCCAATAATTTCGAACCTGATGTATATCTTCGCCATTATTCCGCCCCCCTAGCTTATCATAAGGCTTCCGATCATCCTGTCAGGCTGAAAATCCATTTCTATCTCTGAGAGTATGTATCCGCTGTATAAGACCCCGTCTGCCGTGAAATTGATCGTCTTTCCCCCGTTCTCGCTTAGAGCAGCCCAAGCGTAAGCCTTGTCCGACGGAGCGATCCTGCCGCTGAACTGAAATATCTCCGCCGCCTTGCCTGAGATATTTCGCAAAATACCATTCACAGCCTTTGTTTCCTCCTGAATGTAACCTCCGCTTCGCTTAACTCCGTCCATGTAAAATGACCGTGTGCCGATGTCAAGCTTTATCTTTCCCTTTTTACTCACTTATATCCTCCTCACTGCAAATGCCGATACTAAGCTCTGCCTGCCTTTCGAGCCTGTGAAGGGGCAATGTCTGAACTGCGCTTCCAAGCTTTGCGCTCTTTACATTCAGAACCTCGCTTTTTGCAAGCTCCGCCATAACGCTTTCACACTTTTCCTGAAGCTCCTCCATGTCATCATATTTTCCTGCCTTGCCCATGAGCCGCAGGTCGATATGACATATATACTCAGTGTAAAGCTTTTTGCCGCCCTGCCCAATGACTTCATCTACCACATCATAGCCTTTAAGTCCATAGAAGCCAATTGCTTCCCCACTGTGCAATAGACTGTCAGCCGATGTGTATTCACCCATTGCAGTAAAGCCTGCTCCGTCAAGTATCTTTTTTATCTCTGCCGCCATTTCTGTCCAGACTGTCATGGCTCGTCCCCCTTCCTAATATGCGATAACGGCATTGAACACAAAGCCGTCCTTTGAGAAAAATCTTTCCGCCCTTGAAACTGCGCTGTCACGAAGCTCTCTTGCCGCCTTTATCCTGTTCTCCTCGTCAAAAGCCTCCACCGCCTTGCCCTGTGCCGTAAACATGACCTTGTATTCAGCGGCTTTCAGACAAATAAATCTGTAAAAGACCTCCGCTGCCGCCGCAAATTCGCATATAGCCGTCCCGCCCTCAGCGACCATTCGCTCCTGGTCAACAGCCTTTTCCATTTCGTCAGCACACACCGTTATAAGCCCTGCATACACCTCAGCCGACGTGCTGTCAAGTCCGCTTAGCTCCATGAAATCGCTTTTTACATTGTCTTTGCTTATTGCCATTTTCCTGCTCCTTTCAAAAAAATACCCGCCCACCGTCCCTTTTTCATTATCCTCTCAGCTTACTTTGTAGTTTTCAGCGTCTTTACAGCACCGCTCGTAAGTACAGAGAAACCTGCAAGCACCGAGCAAACGATCTCGTTGCTCTGATTAGTAAGAAGCTTATCGTAGTCCACGATAACATCTCCCCCAAGCACCATTTCAACAGCACTGCTCTGGTCGATGCCCACCGCAATACCGCCTGTGAGCTGAGGGCACTTTACAAGCGTTACACCGTATGGCGTCTGAACTGTGCCGCCTGCCATATAGTCGCCAATGCAGTATTTCATCTCGTCCATAGCAAGGATCTTAGCCATAACATCAGGAGTACAGATCATGGTCGTCATGTTAAACTCGCCCATGGAAGCCCAAAAAGCCGCCAGATCAGCGTAAGTAAGCTCGCTGCCAATAAGAGTCTGAGCTGTAATACCTCTTGTTATCTCAGTCATGGCAAGGCTGTTCACATCTCTGCTTATAGTCGCTCCAAGGTTTCTCAGCACCACGCCGAAAGCCTCAAGCTTCTGCTTCCTTACAGACTCAAAAGAACAGTTAAGACGTCTTGCAAACTTTGTGAGAGTCTTACTGGAGGTGCTAAGTCTGACAGTTGTGATAGGCACATTTCCACCCTCTGCCACAACATCAGTTGAACCTGACTTTGTAACGTTCAGACCTCTGAAATCCACTCCGTCAGTGTATGAAACAGCCGCCGCTACCTTGCCCATGATAGAAGCCTCGTCCATGCCCTGCTTGACAGTACGTCTTATGTACTCAGGGAAAAGCACTGCCGACTCAGTGGAAATGAAGAATTTCTCCACCCTGTCAGAATTTGCACCCTTTACCTTGATGTCAAAACGCTTGAGCTGTCTTTCAAAAGCGTCAAGACCTTTAAGCTCGGTGTTCTCATAGTTTGCGTCAGGATCAAGCTCAGCCAGCGCCTGTGTGAATGTCTTGCCTGTGATAGAATAAAGTCCCTTTTCAAGTTTGATATTGTTGTACATATTATTTTCTCCTTTTCGATAATTAAATTTGTCCGTTTTTTTGTACTGATTTTCGTATCATCGAAAACCATTTGTCTTTTCAGGTGAACACTGTTCGCCCCTACAGTGATGATATCACATTCTGGCATTTAAGCCCTATCTCCACATTGTCATCGCCTCCTTTCACATCTGTCCCTTACATCTTGTAATCCCCCGTGATAAAGCTCTCCCTTTCGGCTTTGTAGACCTCCTCATTCTCAGCCGCCTGCTTTTCAAGCCTGCCTCGGAAGTCGATAAGCTCCGTAACTGTCATAAGCTCCGCAAGTTCTTTCACACGCTTTGCACTCATAAAAGGCTTGCAGAAATAGCTGAGCCTTAAAACGTCCTTTTCAAAAGCTTCCCTCGCAAGGGCAAGCTCATGGCTCTTGTCGGTGCTTTCATGCTTCTCCCTTAACGCAAAACGCTTCGTTACCCCTGCGTTCACCTGTGCAGGCACTGCCACGAACGACCACTCGTAAGCGTCAAGCGGCTCGTCAAGAATGTGATAACACAGCTTACCGCCGTATTCACCGCCCTTTTCATGGTCACAGCCGCCCTTATACAAATCCGCTCCGCATACAGAGCAAAGCTTCTTTCCCATGGTGCAGCTAACAGATACCTCTTTCTTTATGCCGCCTTGAATCTCGCTTATAAGGTCGCCGTTAGAAGCTGTTCGCACCATATAAGCCTTTGCCATAAGCCTGCGGTAGATCTCTCCGTCTGTTGTAGTTTTCTCAGGCAGAGTTTCCACCCAAGTGTCGAATATTCTGGCAGTCTGCTTTGAGCTTTTAGGGTCATGGTCGAAAATACCCGTTCTGCCCTTAAAAGCTCCGCAAGCTTCTCCAAAGCGCCTGATGAAAACTTTTCACCATCTCTGTCAATGTCATTGTCACAAAGCGCCACCCTGAAAACAAAGACCTTGTCCTCCGTGAGCGGCTCTCTCGCATAGCCGTTTATCTTTTCAAGCTCCTCGCCTGATACTGTTTCGCTCATTGCATTTCCTCCTTTTTTCTCTCGTTCTCTACCCTTTCGTTTTCAAGCTCCGCCGTCTTAGCCTGCGCATTGTAAAGTCTTGACTTCGCCAACGCTTCCTCGTCCTGAAGATTTATGTTGTCCCACTCTATCTCAACCCCACAAGCATATCCGTTAAGCCTTAAAAACGCCTCGCATATCTCTCTGAGTATAGGTTCAAGCAGTCTGCGGTAATATTCAAGCTCGCTTGTGAGGATATCCGATTGCTGTGCAGACATTCGCTCAGTGGTTGACCAGTTCAGCCCAAGCAAAAACGGTGGTATTGAAAGCTTCGCCACAAGCTGTTCCATAAGCTGTCTGACAGGTATCTCCGTGTCTATCATCTGATTGTCAGCGCCTATGACCTTTATGTCCACATCACCCACAGCCACAAAATCCTGCACCGAGCCATTTCGTGAGGCTCTCATGCCTCTGCTCCATTCCTCTGCTATCTGCTCTGCACGCTCCTTGGCTCTCGCCCTGTCGCTCTCCCCCTCAGGGTGATAAGTCACCGCATAGCGCACATTTCCTACCCTGTCGAAGTTCTGCCCCATGCACTCGTAAATTCGCATAAGTATCTCGCTCAGCGCAGGCAATCCACGGAGTATGGACACCCCGTCAGGGTGCTTAGGACTAGGATTGAGCGCCGTGTAAAGCAGTTTTTCAGGACTTCTTACCGGTATCTCCTCACCGCTTCCCATGTAAAAAATACGTTTTTCAAAAGCGTTCCTGCCCTCACGCACTCTGTACAAAGTCGGGTCGCCAACATATATCCCCTTTACCTTGCCTGTCCTGTAATCTGCATATATCCTGCCTATCGCCTTGCCATATGTAAGCAGTGAATCCAGATACATATCCGCAAAAGTGTAAATGGACTTTCCCGACACCCCCACGGAAACCTCTCTGCAAAACCTGTCAAGCTCCACCTGCGCCCTCTCGTCACAAGCCGTGACCTTAAAGCCCCCTGTGAGCCTTATTATCTTGCCGAAGCAAGCGTCGATAACAGGAACGTTCGCCCTGAGTGCGTCATAAAGCTCCTGCTGAAATGCCCCCTCAGGCGCAAGTCTGTAATGAAACCCCGACTCTCTGTCAGAGCCTGCCGTGTTCGGCACAAATTCACGGACCTTCTTTCTGAAAATACTCATTTTCTCTCCTTTCTTTCTGTACGCTTTTTTGTACTAATGTTCAACTGTCAGTACAAAAAAATCGTCCTTTTCACGTCCCAGACATTCTGCCGCAAAGTATCTCATATCGTCCATGGCGTGATCGTTCTCTTTCACAGGTGCATCCTTTCCTGCCTTATCGTCCCAGCGGTAAAGATTTATCTCACGGAGCGTATCACGACACCTGCGGTTTATTCTTATCCTGCCGTCCTTTATGCAGTCCGACACAAGCCTGATACCCGAAACAACGTCGTTCTTTGCAGGCTGGACAGTGTATTTTCCGTGCCTGCGTATGCACTGTATGAACGAAGCCGCCGAGGGGTCGCAAATGACCTTTTCGATGCAAAGCCCGTCGGCAAGATCTTCAAGCCCCTTGTAATGCTCCTCGTCAGTTTTCTGCATACCTTCACGTCGAGAATCATAGTAATACTCCCTGAGCCTGTACCACACACCACCGCTCTCGCCCCAAAGCCCGAAGCTTGAAGGATTTACAGTGCCGTAATCACAGCTTATAACATACCGCTCGCACTGTATATCCCCCTCAAAGACGTTTTTCTCCTCGTCGAACATAGGGTAAACAAGCCCCTCTGCCGCCGTCCATTTGCCAAGTACAAAACGCTCGTAAAACGTCCCAGTGTATATCCTGTGATAGCGTTCTATCACCGCCCTGTCAAGAGTCGGATTGTCCTCCAGCACAAAATGTCTGTAGATAAGCCGTTTTTCCTCCGCCTTGTCTATCCATTCTTTCTTGAACCAGTGGTAAGGATTGTCAGGATTGCAGTTGAACCACAGCTTGCTCCCTGCCACCGAACACCTTGCCACAGCCTGCTCTATAAAGCTTCTGGGCATAAGTGCCGCCTCGTCAAGAAGCACCCCCGCAAGGGTCACGCCCTGGATAAGTGAGGGCGAGCCTTCGTCCCTGCCGCCAAAGTAGTAAAACCTGTTTTTCCTGCCGCAAAAGCTAACGTCCATATAGTTCTTTGACGCGACCTCCACCGCCGTCATGCCCATGGCTTTCATATACTCCCTGAGCGCAGGCAGGATATTCCTTTTCAGCGACACGATAGTTTTTGAGCATAGCCCAAAAATGCACTCGTCAAAGTTAGTCATTGCCCATGTCATAAAAGACGCCGACAAACAAAAGGTCTTGCCCGATCTGACCGCACCGTCACAGATTATCCCGTCGTAATCACTAAGCTCCCGTGCCGTCCACCATCTGAAAACAAACCTCTGATTTTCCGACAGCCTTGTTATTTTCACAAGCTATCACCGTCCCTGCCGTAAATGCTCTCGATAAGTCGCTTCGACTCACCGCCGCCGTCAAGCTGAGGCGCAAGCTCCCCAAGCTTTTCCAAGGCTTTCTGCCTGTCAAAAAACTTGATCTCCAAAACGTTCTTTCCGCTGATCTTTATCTCACTCACATTGAAAAGATCCATGCCCATGATGTCCCTTGCCGTCATGTTCTCAGCGTCAAAAACCAGCTTACAGCGTCATTCACCGCCCCGAAAGCTATCCTGTTCAGCCCTCGCTTCACATAAGAAAGGGTGTCGCTGTCAGCCTCCTCCAGCTTTTTAAGCTCCGCCTCCGTTTCTGCCGAGTGCAGAAGTTCAAGCCCCCTGTCCTCAGCCTCCTCCGCCCTTGCACCGGTGTGCAAAGCCGCTTCACGAAGATTTCTCAGATAGAAGAAAAATCTCGCAAATCTTTTCTGTTCGCCTGCCATATCGTTCCTCCTTTTTAATTTCTGCGAAAGATGTCCGCCGTATCTTGACGGCTCTCAAAAAACATCTCTCACTTATCCCGAAAAATGCCCCTTTTGTTGCATAAAAAATGCAACAATTGCAGAAATGTTGCCAAATTAAATCATTTATCATTTGTTTGCATAAATCGACCTGTCCAAAACTGTGCAAAAGCCACATACTTTCATGAACAGAAAAACTATTGGTAAAAAGAAATACTTTTATTTTTTTAGGACGTTTCGTACCATTACTGCACCTTATTTCAGACAAATATGTAAGCTATGCGAAACTTTCAATATACCTTATGAAAAAAAGTATATATTACTTGACAAAAGCCGAAAAAATAGTACAATAGTAAGTGTATGACACAAATTTGAAGAACAACGCAGGAGGTAAAAATATGAAAATGAGAGGTATCTATTCCTCAGTAACAGATATCAGACGAAAAGTCTTTACAGAGGTGGCAAGACTTGCCTATGAAGAGGGCGATTATGCCGAAAAGATCGCAGAGCTTCCTTATAAGATAGTACCGGGAAGCAAGGCTGTTTACCGTGAGTCTATCTTCCTTGAAAGAGCTATCGTTGAAGAAAGGCTCCGTCTTGCTATCGGTCTGCCCCTAAGACCGATCGAGGAGCATAAGTCTGTGGCTGACGGCATTGAAGAAAGTGCGATCGCAGAAAAGTATTACGATCCACCGCTTGTAAACATAATCAAGTTTGCCTGCAACGGCTGTCCTGAAACTCATTATCATGTTACCGACTGCTGTCAGGGCTGTCTTGCACACCCATGTCAGGAAGTCTGTCCAAAGGGTGCCATAACCATCAAGCATGGCAAGTCAGTAATAGATCAGTCTAAGTGTATAAAGTGCGGCAGATGTCAGAGTGTCTGTCCATACAATGCAATAAACAAAATGGAAAGACCATGCGCAAGAGCCTGCGGCATGGACGCTATCGGCTCAGACGAAGAGGGCAAGGCAAAAATAGATTATGACAAGTGCGTATCCTGCGGAATGTGTCTTGTAAACTGCCCATTCGGCGCTATCGTAGACAAGGGACAGATATTCCAGCTTATAACAGCAATGAAGAAAAAGAAGAAGGTCATCGCTATCGTAGCACCTGCATTTGTAGGTCAGTTCGGACCAAAGGCAAGCCCTGAAAAGCTCACAGCGGCAATGAAGAAGCTTGGCTTTGCAGACGTGGTCGAGGTAGCAATAGGCGCAGACCTTTGTTCCATCGAGGAAGCAAAGGACTTCATGAGAGAAGTTCCTGAACATCAGCCATTCATGGCGACATCATGCTGTCCTGCATGGTCAGTAATGGCGAAGAAGCTTTTCCCTACCCTTGCCCCATACATTTCAATGGCTTTGACCCCAATGGTACTTACAGCAAGAATGCTCAAAAAGGACGATCCTGACGCTTGTATCGCATTTATCGGACCATGTGCGGCAAAGAAGCTTGAAGCTTCAAGACGTACTATCCGCAGCGACGTAGACTTTGTGCTTACCTTTGAAGAACTCATGGGAATGTTCAATGCCAAGGGCGTAACATTTGAAGACATTACAGATGAAGAAAAGGTAGATCTTTGCGAGGGTACAGGCGACGGACGTGGCTTTGCAGTAAGCGGCGGCGTAGCAAAGGCAGTAGCAGACGTTATCCACAAGCTTGACCCAGAGCGTGAGGTCAAGGTAGTATCAGCGCAGGGACTTAAGGACTGCCGCAAGCTTCTCACACTTGCGAAAGCAGGCAAATATGACGGCTATCTTCTCGAGGGCATGGCTTGTCCTGGCGGCTGTGTAGCAGGTGCAGGTACACTTCAGGCGGTGGAAAAGAGTACAGCGCTTGTAAACAAATATGTAAAGGACGCACCTTTACAGAACTCTCTCGACTCCAAATACGAGATCAATCTTGATCTTATCACCGAGTCGCATGATGACAAATAAGAGATAGAATTGAAACGGACAGCGTTATGCTGTCCGTTTTTTTGTACTGTCGCTCGCCGTGACGGGCATTTTACGCCATACATTGTGGTATAAAACACTTTTTCACCGCTTTTTGAATTCGTATAGAATACTACACATTGTAATTATCACACACCCCCTGATACCCCCACAAACGGCAGTAGGGGCGAACAGTGTTCGCCCGTCGAGGAAACAAGCCCACGATTATATCATTGTTGGATAGAACTAAAAACTATCCAATCACATCTTCAGGGTAGCGGCACAATATTCTCCACACGGCACGTCTACACAACATTGTGATAAATTCAAACCTTGCCGTTCCCCGAAACGGGACGTCGAGGGCGCCGTCCCCTACAATTCTACCCCGACCTCATCACGCCGCAAAATCGCTTTGCTCGGTGCTTTATTTTACTTTATGCTTGCAATTTACTTTGGTCTGCTTTGCCAATTCCTCACTCCTCACTCCTCATTCCTCATTCCTCACTCCTCATTCCTCATTCCTGATTCCTCATTCCTGATTCCTCACTCCTCACTTAAACTCCCCCTTGATTTTTCCCGTAATATGTAGTATAATAAATGAAATAGTGCATAATAACAGAAAAATTCTTACAGAGAGGATCTTTATAAAATGGAAATAATCAATAAGTCCGATGAAAAACTCCTTGCAGAATATGAACAGTTCGCAAGCACCAGCAAATACGGCAATTTCATGCAATCTCTCAAATGGCCGAAGGTAAAGGACAACTGGGGCTGGGACGCTGTTATCTCCCGTGACGCTGACGGCAATATCCGTGGAACTTGCCTTATCATAATCAAAAAAGTGCCTATTTTCGGCGTTACTTTTATGTATGCCCCTCATGGCCCTGTTTGCGATTGGTCTGATAAAGAGGTCATGACCGACCTTTTCGAGGGCGTAAAGGTGCTTGCAAAGAAATACAAATGCTACCAGTTTATGTGGGATCCTTGTTTCGAGGAGGACGACGACAAGTGTACAAAGCTTATCGAGGACATGGGGTTCCAGCATATACATAAGGCTGCCGAGCTGACCACTATTCAGGCTCGTAATAACTATATGCTCAGAAATATCGAGGGCAAAACCCCTGACGAGGTCATGGCGACTTTCAAACCTGACTGGAGAAACCGTATCAGAAAAGCCCCTAGAAAGGGCGTTTACTGCAAGGCTTGCGGCACTGAGGCTCTTGACGATTTTTACCCTCTCATGCAGGCAACAGGTATCAGAGATGGCTTCTCTATCCGTTCAAAGGAGTATTTTGTAAAAATGCTCAATGGTCTTGGTCCTGAACACTGCCGACTTTTCATGTGCTATGTTGACGAGGACGGCAAACAGATACCGCTGTCAGGTGCAGTAACAACACAGTATGCAGGCAAGACCTGCTATGTTTACGGTGCTTCCGCAAACCACCACAGAAACCTCTACCCTAACTATCTCATGCAGTGGACGATGATAAACTGGGCTTTGGAGGGCAAAAACTATATCTATGATTTTCAGGGCATACCATTCTACAACGATGAAACAAACCCTAACTACGGCGTATACAAGTTCAAAAAGGGCTTTAACGGCGAGGTCGTTACCTATGAGGGCGAATTTTTCTACATTTTCAAGCCTTTCATGAAGAAAGTCGTAGACTTCTGCGAAAAGATAGTTATGGATAGACACGAACGCAAAAGACAGAAACTTCTCAAAAACAGAAATAAGGATATGCAGTAGACGGCAATAGATTAAATTTAAAAATTTTTGAACAGTTTATACATTTTTACCCATTCTTTACACAGACAACATTTGATCTTTACTTATATGTGATATGATTTACAAAGAGGTGAGCAAGGTGCATAAAGGCGTTATAAGGACCTTGTGGCTCATTGCCGCATTGAGCCTGGTGCTGAGTTATGCTGTGATGTGCATTGCATGGCTTTCAAAGGGCTGTCGCTATGGAGCGCAGTTTTGCATAAACGTTTTTATGAGAGCGCTTCCTCTTTGTCTTATATTACTGTGCATCGTCGAGCTTGCAGGGCTTTTCATATGGGTATTCAAAATAAAAAAGCTCGAAAGGCTCTACGCTAAAAAGGGCGGCTGTGACGAATATTTTGAGCTTCTTGAAAAATATCTTCTCAGGCAGAACAAGGATAAGGGTCACGGGCTTTTGAAGCTTGCCGCTGTTTACATTTCAGAAAAACGCTTTGAAAACTGTTTTCTCACACTTGACCGTATAGCTTTTGATAAGCTTACCCCCTCAGATCAGAACAAGTATTTTGAACTGCTTCTTTACGGCAGACTCATGTCAGGAGATATTTCTCAGGCAAACGAGATATTTGTTTCGGCAGAGCATTACTTCAAGCGAGGTCTTCTCGGTAAACGCAATGGGCAAATGCTTTTCACACTTGGTCTGCTGGAATATTTCAACGAACGCTTTGAAGCGGCGGTGAAGTTTTTTGACAGCGCAGAGAAAAGCCGTGACGCTGACAAAACGCTTCGGTGCAACTGTGAGCTTTACAAGGGCGAGTGTTTTCTCGCTCAGGGTAATGTGAGAGCGGCAAAGGCTTCGGCTGAAAAAAGTGCGGCGCTCGTTAGTGACGATAAGCAGGAAGCACAGCTTGGAAAGCTGATGACACAGGTAGAAAAAGCTTACATCAGAACAAAAGAAAAGTCTGCTGATACGAAAGCAGACAACACCACGGAAGGAGGATATGCCTTTTAAGGCATAGAAACAAGTATGATAATAAACGCACTCAGAGGCTTTTGCATGGCTCTTGCGGACAGTGTCCCTGGAGTTTCGGGAGGAACTATAGCATTCCTGCTGGGCTTTTATGACAGCTTCATAAATTCCCTTAACGACATTATGGGACGTGACAATGCAAAGCGTAAAAAAGCATTTTTCTTTCTTATAAAGCTTGGCGTGGGCTGGGTGATCGGTATGCTTCTTGCAGTAAGCGTTCTTGCCAACGTGTTTGAAAGCGGCATCTACAAGGTAAGCTCGCTGTTTCTGGGCTTTATCATTCTGGCGATACCGGTCATGATAATGGAAGAAAAAGAGAGCATTAAGGGCAAATATTACAACATCGTATGGGCTGTTATCGGCATTGCAATAGTCGTGGGAATATCCCTTATAAATCCCTCCGGCAGCGGAGCTGACGTTTCTCACATGAATATAGGCACAGTGATATTCGTTGTTCTTGCAGGAATGTGCGCAATATCTGCAATGGTGCTTCCCGGCATTTCAGGCTCCACCATACTTCTCACATTCGGTCTTTATATGCCTGTTATCACGGGAATAAAAGAGTTTCTTCATCTGAATTTCGAGTATTTCGGACTTCTCTGCTCTTTGGGTATTGGCATTATCCTTGGGGTGTTTATTACCCTCAGGCTTATCAAAAAGGCTCTTGAAAAGTTCAGAAGCCAGACTATCTACTGCGTTATCGGCATGATGATAGGCTCACTGTACGCCATAGTTATAGGTCCTACAACGCTTAAAGAGCCTAAAGACCCTATGTCCTTCGGCACATTCAGCATCGTATTTTTTATCATCGGTGCGGCGATAGTGTTCGGTATTCAGGTAGCAAAGAGCGTGTTTGACAAGAAGCAGCTTGCAAAGGCTGAGAAAAAGATAGAAGAAGAATAGAACTTTTGTTATCAGGACGGTTAAGGCTGTCCTGATTTTTTATTCAAACACATATCATATGGCCTATATGCCCACCTAGCAAATTCATATTCTTGTGATTATATAAAAACTACCGCCCCTACTGCCCCATTTTGCTGTTCATTCTTCCAAAATCAGCATTTTATACAATTGAACGCCTTGACAATTATGCAACTATACCATATAATAAAATTAGGCAAATACTATATCCTGTATTATATTCCAAACATAATATGACAGCTATTGCAGAAATAGCATATCAACGTCTATGATTTCTACAAATCATACGCCTGCCCTATGTAAAAAGTGTTTAAATTTTTGGGGCGTTTGGCATTTTTTCTTGCAAAAATTGTCGGCTTGTGGTATAATTATCAGGAGCAGGGGCGTGCTATCCCCTCAATGGGTGAAAACTATCCTTGTTTCTTAAACGTTTTCGCCAATATAGTTATAAAGGTGCAGAGCGCAAAGCTCGGCTTGAAAGTATATAGGAGGTAAAGATTTATGGCAAATAGTGCTGTAGAAAAAACAATTTCCACGCAGGAACTTAAAGAAAAGCTTCTTGACGTTCTTCACAACGATTTCCAGACAACACCTGAGGACGCTTCCGACCAGCAGGTATACGAGGCTCTGTCAAAGATCGTTGTAGGCATTCTTAAAGCTAAGAGAAGAAAGTTCACTGTTAAAACTCAGTCTGAGGGCAAGAAGAAGGTCTACTATCTTTCAATGGAATTTCTTATGGGAAGAAGCCTTAAAACTTCTCTTTATAACCTTGAAATGCAGAAGCAGGCTACAAAGGTCCTTAAGGACATGGGCATTTCTATAAACGGCATTTACGAGTGCGAGCCTGACGCAGGTCTTGGAAACGGTGGTCTTGGAAGACTTGCTGCATGCTATCTTGACGCTCTTGCTGCCGACGGCTATCATGCTACAGGCTATTCTATCTGCTATGAATACGGTATCTTCAAGCAGAAGCTGGAGGACGGCTGGCAGACCGAGCTTCCTGACAACTGGCTCCCGGGCGGCTCTGTATGGCTCGTTCCTGTTCCGTCAAAGGCTGTCGAGGTTCGTTTTGACGGCGAGCTTAAGGAATACTGGGACAATCAGTATCACTGCGTAACTCACGAGAACTACACATCAGTTATGGCTGTTCCATACGATCTGTTCGTATCAGGCTACAACAGCGAAGCTGTTTCAAAGCTCAGACTTTGGAAAGCTGAAATGGCTGACTTTGATATGTCAATGTTCAATCAGGGCGACTATCAGAAGGCTCTTAGCAAGAACATAATTTCACAGGCTATCACAAAGGTGCTTTATCCTAACGACAATCACGCAGAGGGCAAGTCACTCAGACTCAGACAGCAGTATTTCCTTTGCGCTGCTTCAATCGGCGATATCGTAAACCAGCACATGAGCGTTTACGGCACACTTGACAACCTCCACGAAAAGGTAGCTATCCACATCAACGATACTCACCCTACACTTGCTATCCCAGAGCTTATGAGAGTTCTTCTTGATGATTGCGGCTATTCATGGGACAAGGCTTGGCACATCGTTACAAACACATTTGCATACACAAACCACACAGTAATGCCTGAGGCTTTGGAGAAGTGGGACTGCAACCTCCTCAAGAGCGTTTGCCCTAGAATCTTCTCTATCATTATCGAGATAAACGAGCGTTACTGCAAGGATCTTTGGGAGAGATACAAGGATCAGGCTAAGGTTTCACATATGTCTATCGTTGAGGACAACAAGGTGAAAATGGCTACACTTTGCGTACACGCTTGCCACAGCGTAAATGGTGTTGCAAAGATACACTCTGAGATCATCAAGAAGGAAACATTCAAGGACGAGTATCTTGACACACCAACAAAGTTCAAGAACGTTACAAACGGTATCGCATACAGAAGATGGCTTTATCAGTCAAACGAGGGTCTGACAGATCTTCTTTGCGAGAAGATAGGCGACGGCTTCCTCAAGAATGCCGCTGAGCTTTCAAAGCTTGCTGTATTCAAGGACGACAAGGACGTTCTTGACAGACTTGCAAAGATCAAGCTTGACAACAAGAAGAGTTTTGCAAAGTATGTAAAGAATCAGTACGGCGTTGTTCTCAACACTGATTCTATCTTTGACGTTCAGGTAAAAAGACTTCACGAATACAAGAGACAGCAGCTCAACGCTTTGAACATCATAGCACAGTACAATTACCTCAAGGCTAATCCAAACGCTGATTTTGTACCAAAGACATATATCTTTGCTGCAAAGGCTGCTCCTGGCTACTACATGGCAAAGCAGATCATCAAGCTTATCTGGAACATTTCTCAGGAGCTGAAAAAGGATAAGAAGCTCAACGAGAAGCTCAACGTTATCTTCCTTGAGGACTACAACGTATCACTTTCTGAGATACTCATGCCAGCGGCAAACATCTCTGAGCAGATCTCACTTGCTGGTACAGAGGCTTCAGGTACAGGTAACA
The DNA here is from genome assembly GCF_003462045.1 of Ruminococcus sp. AM31-15AC. Lineage (NCBI taxonomy): Bacteria > Bacillati > Bacillota > Clostridia > Eubacteriales > Oscillospiraceae > Ruminococcus > Ruminococcus sp. AM31-15AC. The sequence continues at coordinate 38,821 of NZ_QTYG01000013.1, forward strand.
TGAAGCTTATGATAAACGGTGCTATCACACTTGGCACTCTTGACGGAGCGAACGTTGAGATACACGAGCAGGTAGGAGACGACAACATCATCATCTTCGGTATGAACGTTGACGAGGTAAACGCTTGCAAGTCAGGCTACAAGCCTATGGACATCTACAACTCAAACACAGTTGTTAAGCAGGCTATCGACACACTTCAGTACGGCATCAACGGACAGCAGTTCAATGAGATCGCTGACAGCCTGAAGAACTCTGACCCATACATGGCTCTCAAGGACTTCGATTCTTACCAGAAGGCTCAGGCTTACGCTTCTGAGTGCTACAAGGATCAGACAAAGTGGCAGAAGATGAGCCTTGCAAACATTGCAGGTGCAGGCATTTTCTCCGCAGACCGTTCTGTTGAGGACTACGCTAGAGATATTTGGGGTCTTTCAAAGTAATTTATTAATACAAAAAATTATCGGACAGTTGCTTGGTGCGGCTGTCCGATTTTTTTGTACATATATGCAATTCATAAAGCCATAGATTTGTAGGGCGACATAACGGGCGAGAATATCGGGACGTCGGGGGCGCCGTCCCCTACATTGTTTGTGCAATATTTATACAATGTGAAAATCAACATAAATAGTGACGTGCGAGAAAAGCGGGCTGTCGAGGGCGCCAGCCCCTACAGAATTGCAAAAAAAAATGACGGTGCAAGACCGCCATTTTTCTTATATAAGCATATTTTAGTCCTCGTCAGCAAGTGCAAAATCTATCTTGCCCGAATTTACATTTGCGTTTATCACCTTTACTCTGATAGAGTCGCCCACACGATATTCCATTCCGTTTGTAAGGTTTTTCAGGCTCACCATATCGTCGCAGACATACTCACCGTCAGGCATATTGTCCGTGTGGAGCAGTCCCTCGCAGGTGTCAGGAAGTACGATAAACAGACCGAACTCAACGGCTGAAACCACTGTTCCCTGAAACTCATCACCGATATGGGCGTTCATATACTCAGCCTTGTAGCAATCCTCACAGCTTCGCTCCACCTGCATTGCGGTAAGCTCCGTCTTTGTGGACTGGTCGGCTGAGGCGTAAACGAATTTGTTGAACTTTGTGGCGCACTCCTCTGCACTGCTGCCACCGAGAAAAGCTGACATTATTCTATGGATAGTCAGGTCAGGGTAACGTCTGATAGGAGAAGTGAAGTGGGCGTAATCCTCCAGCGCAAGACCGAAGTGACCTACAGGCTCGGTGGAATATCTTGCCTTTGACATACTTCTCAGTACGATATTGTTCATGATAAGGTCGATATCAGTACCCTTTGCAGCTTTGAGTATCTCCGACATATCCCCAGGGCAAGCCTTTTCGCCCAGCTTATACTGGACGTTGAGCTTGACAAGGGCTTCTCTAAGGGATTCAAGCTTCTCGTCTGACGGCTCTTCGTGGATACGATAAACGAACGGCAGGTTATTATCCATGCCAAATCTTGCGGCACACTCGTTTGCAACAAGCATGAAGTCCTCTATTATCTCCTCGCTTCTTCCACGGGTACGCCTCTCAACGCCCACGCAGATATCCTCGTCATTGATGATAAGCTTGCTCTCAGAGGTTTCAAGCTCAGGACATCCACGGTTTTTCTTGTTTTTATACAAAATATCCGCAAGCTCCTTTATAATAGGAAGCTGACCTGAAACCTCGGCATATTTTTCTTTAAGTTCAGCATCGTCACTGCCTGCCAAAAGTGAATTTATCTCAGAATACACGCCCTTTACACGGGAGCGGATAACAGTTTTTGCAAACTTATACTCGGTGATATTGCCCTGCTTGTCAAGCTCACAAAGACATGAGAACGCGAGTCTGTCCTCCTGGGGATTAAGGGAGCAGATACCATTTGAAAGCTCCTTTGGGAGCATTGGTATAACTCGGTTTGCGTAATAAACGCTTGTGCCACGTTTGAAAGCTTCGTTATCCAGTTGTGACTTTGGCTGAACATAGTGGGAAACGTCGGCAATGTGAACACCAAGGAGATAACCTGTTTTGGTTCGTTCAACAGAAATTGCGTCGTCGATATCCTTTGTATCTGCGCCGTCAATGGTGAATATCGGCTTGTCACGGAGGTCAAGGCGGCCCGGTATCTCCTCTTTTATCCTTGAATAATCGGACACTTCCCTAGCTTCATAGATGACCTCGCTTGGGAAAACAGGGGTCAGACCATTGACCTCAAGGACGCTCATTGCGCAGGCAGAGGCTTTCATGGAGCTTCCATAGCTTGAAACTATCTCGCAGACGTGTTCAGAGTGCCTGTTTCCACGCTTTGTGACCTGTGCCACCACCTTATCACCCTCATGTAGCTCAAGCCTCATAGGGTTTTCAAAAGTCATTGCATATTTTGACAGCATATCAGGAACGATTTTCAGCACTCCGAACTCGCTCACAAGCTCTCCTGTGAACTTAGCAAAATTCTCCTCCACAATGCTCATGACCTCGCCCTCGGTGCAAGCTCCCTCGCCCTTGAAGGTTCTCACAAGGACGATATCGTGTGGCATTGCGCCTTTGAGGTACTTGCCCACAACAAAAATTTCCTCGTCAGTGTCAAGATTTTTCACGAATCCATAGGTCTTGTTGAGCCTTACCACCTCGCACTTGACAAATTTCTTAGGGTCAACGAGCCTTATGCCGAATTTGTCTTCCATTATCTCGCCGTTTTTCTTCATTTTGTCAACGGCTTTTGTAAATTTTTCAAACTCAAAGCCCTTTCCTCTGCATGATCTCAGCAATTCTTTGAAAGTCAGCGGCTTTTTGCCTGCTTTTTTTAACTTTGAATATATTATTTTTCTGTAATCTAACTTCATAAATTTCCTTTCTTTTTACTTATATTCCAACGCTATGTATTCATCTCTGAACACAAAGCCCATTTTCTGTGCTATTGAAAGCGAGGTGAGATTTCGTGCGTCCCAGTGAGGTGTAAGCCCACGGCGTACACATTCCAGCAAAAACGCCGCCGCAGTTATCTGTGCAAGACCTTTCAGACGGTATTCTTTACGGGTTGAAACTTCTATCTCAACGCCTTTATCGTAGTATGAAAACGCAGAAGTTCCGCTGACTATCCTGCCATTATCAGTGAGCACAAAGCCAAAGCCATGGGCTGAAAAGTCCGCAAAGTCTTTAAAATTGCATACAAAGGACTCCGACCACTGCTCTGCCAAGGCTTTCTTATAAAGTTCTTCATCTATCATTGACAGTTTAAGCTGTCCCATATTTTGTACTCTTGATAATGTTTCACGCAGTTTGTCGGTATCAAAGTCGTTTTCAGGCGGACAGGTGTGATATCTTTTGACTATTTTAAGCTGTCCGTCGCAGGCACACAAGGCTTTTGCAAGCTCCTCGCTGTCAGGAACTATGACTGCGTTTTTGTTATCGCTGCAAAATTTGAGCATATCAGCCCCAAAGCTTTTGTCACCTGCGGCAAAATAAAAGTCGCCGCAGCATATGACCGCCGCAGTTGGTGCGGTGGTATCGTCGCAAAAGGCATTGCCGAAAATGCCGTCAAAATATGAAAACATCAGCGAGTCATAAAGATCCGCAAAAAGCGGTCTTATCTTATTCTTTACACCGTCTGCACATTTCATTACATTCTTTTCCCCATTCTTACTTTCTGCAAAGAAAAAGCCCTGCACGGAGCAGGGCGGGTAATTATTTCTTGATCTGATAAATAATATTTACAGCAAGAGTTATCACGAATATCAGTATCGCACTTATCCTTGTCAGTCTGTTAAGCTTAGCGTCCTTGGTGTTTGAACCATTCTTTCCATAGAAAGAATCGTTATATCCACCGCCGATAGCAGATGTAAGACCCTGCTCTTTGGTGTCCTGCGCAAGAACTACAAGTATGATAACGAGGCTGGCTACGATCAGCAGTGCGCCTGCAACGATCTCAATTACGCTCATTTTTGTTCCTCCAAAACATAATTATACATTTTAATATATTATAGCACACATCTTCTCAGATTGCAAGGGGTTTTCAGAATTTTTTCAATTCTTTTTCTTTTTATCGGTGCTTTCAGCCTTTGAGGTGGTATCTTTCTGCTTCTCCACCTGCTGGATAACTGTGACGTTTGACACGTCAAGACGTTTTTTCAGAAGCTCTGTGACAGTTTTGAGCTGTTCATCGGTAAGAGCCTTGTTCTCATATAGCACCACTGTTACGCCATTAACTGTTGTGGGGGAGCCTACTGAATGACTGCTCATGTGACCGCCTGCCGCACCTGTTATGTTTGGATAAACGATAGCAAGCTCCTCGGCGATATCGCTCATGTCTATATCATAGCTCTGATAGCTGTCAAGCTGTGCTTTCAGATTTTCATTCTCGGCTTTAAGGTCGTCGTTTTCTTTCTGCGCAAGCACCTGTGCCACCTTGTTCTGTGTTTCCTCATCGTCGGCGTTCTTTTCAAGCATCTTTTCGACCTCGTCAGCGGTAACACCGCTTTCCACCTCGGTTTGTGTTATCACAAGCTTATAATCTCCCAATCCGAAAGCTTTCAGCTCGCTTTGAAGCGCCTTTGTATCGGCAGTGCTTATCTTTTTGCCAAGAAGTGCCACTTCTATCATACGTTTATCGGTATCTATAGTTTTCTGCACTATCTGAGTGCCGTCAAAGTCAAAATTCTCGGTGATAAACTTCTCTGCACTGCTGTTATCCATTGTCTTTTTCACAATATCATAGCCAAGATAAATACTAGGCAGCATGGTAATAACTGTGATAAAAGCGATATTTCTGTGTATCTTTTTCAAAGCCTTCGGGGAAATATCGTTGCCGTGAGGCAGCCTTAAAAGCTTCAGTACAACGATAGCCGCAAGGCAGATGAAAAAGCTGTTTATGAAAAAGAGATACAATGCACCGCCGAAATAGTCAAGGCGGTGTCTTGCCAAGCCGTAGCCTGCGGTACAAAGCGGCGGCATGAGTGCTGTTGCGATAGCCACGCCTGGGATAACATTGCTTTTCTCCTTACGGGTCTGACCTATTATACCGGCAAGTCCGCCAAAAAGGGCAATAAGAACGTCCCACGCTGTAGGGGTCGTTCGGGCGAGAAGCTCGGAGGAGGCTGTGGTGATAGGTGAGATAGTAAAGTAAATAGTCGAGGTGATAAGGCAAATGACCACCTGTATGCAAAGTCTTATTGCCGCACCCTTTGAAAGAGTCAGGTCATTTGTGGCTATTCCGTAGCCTATGGCTGTTATGCCGCCCATAAGAGGCGAGATGAGCATAGCACCGATTATAACGGCGGTGGAGTTCATATTCAGACCTATGGAGGCTATAAGTATTGCAAGCATAAGGATACACATATTAGTACCCTGAAGCTTTGCGCCAGATATTATCGTATTATGTATCTCATCAGGGTCAGCCATATCCCAGCGCAGACTGAACATATTTCTAAGCCCTTGTATAAATCTGCCTTCCTGTAATTTCAAATCTCAGACCTCCTCTGCTTATTTTACCGCACCCCATGCGATGTTCTGCAAACGCCTTGCAGAATCGGTAGTGCCTGCGCCTGTCTGCTGGATAAAATATAGTATGCAGAGCTGTTCTTTTGGGTCAAGGCTGAAATAGCAACCCATCCAGCCGTCCCAGCCGAAAGAGCCTTCTGACTGTATAAGTCCTGCGGCGGAAGGGTCGTCAAGGATACGCATGAAGTTACCGTAGCCGTGACCCTTTGTGCTGTCCCAGTTAAGGGTCTTGCGCTGTTCAGGTGTAAGACCGTTTCTTGTCATGAAATCGACCGTGTTTCTGCCGAGTATCCTCACGCCGTCAAGCTCGCCCTTGTTCATAAGCATTTTGGCAAACTTTGCATAGTCCTCTACAGTGGAAACAAGACCTGCTCCGCCCGACTCAAAGGCAGGAGGTACGGTGTAATCAGTAAGGCAAAGGTGGAAGTGAGTGAACGGCTCGTTTCCGCCATTTTTGTATTCATAACACTGGGCAAGTCGGCTGTATTTTTCCGCCGGGATATAAAAGCCTGTATCGTTCATACCGAGAGGTTCAAAGATCTCTTTTCTAAGAAAATCTCCGAACTTCATGCCGGAAACCACCTCGATAACAGCACCCATGATGTCAGCAGATGCACCGTACATCCACTTCTCTCCAGGGGTGAACATAAGAGGACGCTTGCCCATTTCCTTTGCGAAGCTCACAGTATCCAGAAGCTTTTCGCCCTTGAGATATTTTTCAGACTGCTCGCCCCAAAGCGCACCCATTTTCTGACCTGCAGGAGTGCCGTCAGGATAAGGGATACCGGAAGTCATGGTGAGCAGGTCGCCTATGGTTATATCTCTGTCGGCAGGACGCTCACCGTTCTCATCAAGGACCACAGGATCGGAAAACTCAGGGATAAACCACTTGAGCAGGTGACGAGTGTCGAGCAGACCACGCTCGATAAGTATCATTGCGGCAGCGGCTGTGACAGGCTTTGACATAGAAAAAAGTCTGAAAATGCTGTCAGTTTTCATAGGGATATTTTTCTCCTTGTCAGCAAGACCAAAGCTTTTGAGATAGACAGTTTCGCCTTTATGGATAACGCTGAGAACTGAGCCTGAGAAAACACCCTTGGTTATCTCTCTTTGTGCAACAGCGTCGAGATATTTAAAATTTTCGTACATGATAGACCTCCGTGTTATGATGTTTGATATATAGGATTATAACACAGTTCGGGTGGAAATGCAAGATTTTGTGTGGCAACAAAAAGCCATGACGGACAATGCCCGTCACGGCGAGCATCAAACCCCTCCCAGCGTATCATACCTATGGGCGGGAGCAAAAAAATCCGCTACCATAAATGATAGCGGATTGGGTGCAGGGGCACGCCCCTGCTGGCGGAGATGGAGAGATTAAATACACCACTTTACACCGCTTTTTATTGCTTTATAAAATTGTTTGTAAACCACGCATTTACGTCATTTAAGCCATTTCATTTGTTCCACATTTCACAAGCATATATTTACAATTCAGCTTTATCGTGTATAATTCGTGTACGCAAAATCAGCCGCCTCAGATCACTCCGAGACGGCTGTTTAAACTATTGCAGAAGTATGTTGTCAGCTCACATACTGTCTATATTAATTTTTTACCATGTCGTCATCAATCCAGATACGGAACGCCTTCATGCCATACTGTTTAGCATAGAGTCTGCGTCCATCTTTCGACGTAATATACGCCGTGAAAATGTACATAGACATTCCCCCTTTGCAAAAAAAGTTTATAAAACCCCTTGCAAACTCGAAAGAACTATGATATAATGTAATTGTTGAGAATACATTGCTGACAAACACAGTTTCGATAGCAAGTGGTATGAAAAGTCAAGTTGCGAGCTTGGCTTTTTTTGCTTTATATAGAGCAATTTCTGCTGCCTGATAAGACGTGCCAAATTCTTTTGAAATTTCTGACGGTGTCAGCGTGTATATCAGATGATCCGGCATAAGCAATTTGCTTGCAAATGTGTTAGCCTGCCATTCTGGATCACAATATGTAACAACACGTCCGCCGTCACTCCTACACAACTGCACACCTGAACTATGAAGAACATAATGCCCTAGCTCGTGTGCCAACGTAAACCTGTCACGTCCACTACCATTTAACGCTCTATCATAAACATCTTCACGGACGACAATACTGTTTGCTACGTTATCAAAATATGCGTATGTATCGGGCATCTCATTTTTAGCAACATATAAATACGAAAATTTTGGGTCTATTTCAGGCAACACAGTTTCTATGAACTCAACAATCGGAAAATATGTACGATCGTATAAGTTGAGTTTCTGCGAAGTCTGTTGGTCAAATGTAAAATGTCATCTGTGCTCATCGGTTTTGCGATGAATTGACTCAATACTGATCACCTCTTACTATCAAGAATTTTAATTAAACTGTTAATCTCATCACTTGTAAGCGAGTCAATCTTCCGTGCAAAGATAAGTCCCAAATTTGTTTGCTCGGTCGAATACCCTGCTGTGCTAATTGAGATTTCGTTTACGCTCCGGAAATAAGCTTCCTTAAGCTCTGTTGCCTTTTCCGAATCCAAATCGTAAGCGTTTATGATCTTACCCACTAAATCTTCGGTTGGTCGTTTCTTGCCATTTTCAACAGCAGACAAGTAGGCTGATGTAACTCCAACTTTACCAGCCATATCCTTAAGTAGGAGACCATTGTCAATACGATATCTTCTGAGAAACTTGCCGATTTCTGTCAACATCTTTTACGCCCTCCCTTCGATGATACTATTATATCACATCAATTTAACTTTGTCAAGTGATTTTTCAAAAAAGTTTTCCTAAATTGTTGATGTTGTTTTAATCAGCAGTTATCAGAAATAGAACATAGTGCTTTGGTGCTTCATAACAAAGACAGCCGACAAGGAATAATCCCTGTCGGCTGTCTTACTACCTACTTGATTTTGATTTTCTGCCCCACATAAATGAGGTTAGCGTTCTTGATGCCATTATCCTTGACAAGCTTCGCAACAGTGGTCTTGTACCGCTTAGCGATAGCAGAAAGGGTGTCACCACGCTTTACCGTGTAAGTTACTGCCTTTGTTTTGGACGGCTCTAAGGACTTTACAGACGGCTTAACAGCTGACTGCGACGTTGCCTTGAAACCGTTCAAGCCAGCCGCCTTTATCTTAGCAGGATAGTCTATATAGCATATATCCATATCAACATTGCCACTGATACCGCTGACTCTTCCAGTGGAGCTGTACTGCCACATACCATAAGTGCCGCCGTAGTTACAGCGTGAGCCGTACTCAGCGACCCAAAGAGCATATCTCTTAGCGACGTAGGCAGATATGTACTGCTGCAATGGACTTCTGCTTATGTAGATACCTGCCCAGTAGCCTGCATGTTCAAGTGCATTGCAGAAAGTCTTGACAAGGCTGTTGCAAAATGCTCTGCCCTTTGCGAACTGTGAACGTTCCTCGAGGTCAAAGTATATCGGATACTCAAACGTCTTGCCCTTGATAGCGTTGATACAGGTCTGAGCCTCTGCCTTTGCTTCCACAACAGTTGCCGCATAGCTGTACCAGTAAGCACCGACTTTCAACCCTGCCGCCTTTGCCGCCTTGTAGTTTTTCTCAAAATATGGGTCTTTCTGATTAGCGTACTTGCCGAAGCCTGCACGAATGATAACGAACTCAACTCCGCTTTTTCTGACTTTGCCAAAGTCAATGTTCCCCTGAAACTGCGATACGTCAATGCCTTTAAATGTCTTTCCCATAAAATTACTTCCTTTCTAAATCTTCAATGCGGTGGTTTGCGACCTTTATCTGTTCAGCGACCACCGCATAATCCTGTTCCAGCTTGTACGTCCGAGCGATAACGGAATTGTGCTTATCCACACGCTCAGACAACTTGTCTATCTTGTACTCAATGAGTTTTTGGCTATCATACTGCGCCTGTTGCATAGTCTTACGGCTGTTAGATGCTATGACGATCTGACACACTACCGCTGAAGCCGCCGTTATCAGTGCAACGATAATTGCTTCCGTCACTCGCCGTCACCGCCTTTCTTTGCCGACTGCGTGCCGAAGTAGAACGATATCACCACAGTAAACACTGTGATGAACTGCTCTGCTGAGATCGTGCGACGAAGTGCCAACACGCAGAACACCGCTGTCAAGAACAGCGTTACAATGGACTTTACGTCAATGAGTTTCGCTAACTTCTGCTTCATGGTATACCTCCTTTGTTATTTCTTTGAACTGCTCCGGACTAATAACGCCTGCCTTGACAAAATCTTTGACCTTTGCCAGCGAATACACGCCCAGATCATAGAAACGTTTAATAATGCTGTAATACATCACTCGCCCTCCTCACCTATCAGCGTGCCTGTCATAGCAGCTGTGTATAGCACTTGTGCCATTATCTTGTCCTGCTCAGTTACTGTAGGTTTTTCAAAATTATCTTTCGTCAACCCCAGCTTCTCAGCCATTTTCTTTTGCAAATCCGTCATACGCTACCTCCTATCTCTGACAGCTTGACCACATATTCTTCTTCCGACGGCACTGGTATGCGATAGCTGTCGTTGCTGTTTTTGAACGTGATTGAACCGCCTGCTTCAACTGTTAGATTTCGCAGAAAATCGTCGTCAACCAGGGTTGAAATGTCTGTTATTATAGGTGTTGCTAGTTCATAGTATAGCATAACACCCTGCATTGCCTGTTTAAATGTGGCGACATCGGTGTAGGCGGTGTCTCGCACACGCACCGTTGTGTTCTCCAAAACATATAATCCAGATGCGCTATCAGTAACGCCAATCTTAACATACTGATACTTCGGGCACAGAAAATTTGATGTGCCACCACGAATGTCAGATACTGCATTCAAATAGAAAAATGGGGTGTAGTCACCGTCTTTGTACATCCGCCAGTTTTCCGTCCCCAAATCAACGCTGTTCACACACTGAACGTATCGTTTATTTTCATAATCAACGTAGTTTCGTACCGTTCCTGCTGACCAGCCGTAGCCAGGCAGATTGCGGATTGCTTCAGGGATAGGGTGGGCGGTATCACCCACAACGACCTCTTCCGTGCCTGCACTGACAATCTCACCTGCATTATATGGGTAATAATCATTAGGGAATATTTTCTCGAATTCTTCCACTGTGCTAGGTTCGTTGCCTGAGCCGAACATGAGGGTGAGGTCTATCAGCATGACGGAAATTTTTAATTTGTTAAAAACTGTATCCTTGTCAGAATATATGGCCGATAGCCAATTGCTATCCCAATGTTTATCCGACATTTCAAATATGAACGATTTTCCAACAATCTGTTTTTGGATTGCAGTTCCGATTGTGCATCCATTCGCAGGATTAACGGTTCCTGAGATAATTTTTGAACAAAACAAATATTTGTGTCCGTTAGTTGGCGAGAATTCGTCCAATTTCAAACCCCACCATCCCTTCGCAGTTATAGCATTGGTTGCCGTTCCGTCCAGAACTGAATAATTTCCGTCCGTTGACGTTGTAATTCCATTTCTGGAATCGAATGGTTTATTTTTCGCAAACTGATTAAACACGATAGACCTACCACCAACAGACTTCACGCTCATCAACTTCGCCCCTGTAGGCACTGTCTTGGCATACGCTGTTTCGCTGTCGGTTTCAAACTGATGTGTCACACCATTGCCCAAGTCATACAGTGCGTTTACCCTACGTTGTAACTCTTTATCCGTCAGCTTCACGTTAGCTATTTCTGCCGTATTTTCAGCTATCTTTCCGACCGCTGTTGTGTAGTCGTCCGGAAGGCTATCAGCCACCGCCTGTGCTGTCTGTGCGGCAGTTTCGGCGGCTGCCCTGTCCTCCGCAACCTTAGTAGCGTTTTCTGCTACATTAGCCTTATCCGCTGTTACCTGTTCTGCAAGAGTCTGAACAGCCTGTCTATCCACTGCTGTGCTATCGGCATTAGTCTTGGAGGTTTTAGCATAGCCTGCTGTAATGTTTTTGTCAGCTGTGGTCTGCTGTGCTGCCGTTGATGCTTGCACTGCTGATACCTTGGCACTATTCTGTGATTTAACTGCCTCAGCACGTGCGGTTTCTGCGCCCTGCATAGCGGTTTCTGCCTGCGTTGCGGACGTTTCAACCGCTGTCTTTGCGGTCTCAGCACGTTCAGCCGCCTGTTCTGCGGTGTCGGCTGACAATCCTGCGTTTGTGGCAGATTTAGTGGCGTTATTTGCCGCTGTAGTAGCTGTGTCTGCGGCGGTGACGGCTGTCTGCATATCTGCGTGCGCCTGTTTACCTATGGCGTCTATGCGGTCTAGTGCGTCAGTTGCCACACTTGGTGACGGTACTGCATTATCGCCTATAGCCGCACCTATTCGCAATCTGAACATGCGTGATTTCTTCACCAGCACATATTCATCACCTGACAGCTTCGTCGCCGCTATCTGACAGCTGACTGTCTGCGCTGACCGCAGTATATCAGCCGTAGGTGTCCACTGTCCGCCTGTGATATCGACCTCATAGACAGTGCCGTCGCCATAGTCGATAGTCAGCACATAGCGGTCTGCACCGTCTATCTCCATGCCCTCGACCGACACAGGACGGGCATTCGTTTCACCCACATAGCCCAGCAGGGCTGTGCTTAGGGTTACGTCATAATCTGCATTTAATGTTATTGTCATTTAATCCCCCTCTATTCTATCGCAATGTAATCCACATAGTACGTTCCTGTCGGGACATTTACTGTTGACCCGTTATTAGCTCCCATGCAGACGTTCAGATAGTACGACTTTCCCGAACCACTAACGTGGGTGCAGAACGTCTTGTATGGTGTTGGTATGTCTGTCTGCCGTAGTGTTGCTATTACCTGCTTTGGTGTAAAGGTCAGTCCAAGCGGTATCCGCATCAGCGCATTTGCTCCCGTCATCTTGTGTTCCACAGTGCCATAGTGTATCTTGCCGGCTCGGATCAATATCTCATCAATTTCCTCCCCGGCGTGTTGCATAGGATAGTCATTTTCTGTGATATCTTGTGTCAATGTCACATTTTCATCAGCCATTATCTCACCCCCTTAAAGCTGTTCTTCTACCGACAAACCTACCGCCGAAATATCAGCACTCAGTCCGCCGTCAAAGGTAAATCCTAAATTCGTTATCGGTATGTCATAGCTGTCTGTGCCGTTGGTGTAGGTCACCACGTCCCCGATATCAAAACGTGGGTCACCAAGTCTGTGGTACAGCTCAGTGGTATACCACGAAAATCCACCTATCCTGCGCCACAGAGATTTCAGCAGTGATTCGGTCATGTACGGATTTTCAAACTCCAAGACTCGACCTTGCGTTGTATCTGTCACGCCTAGCGACAACGTTACATCTTCACCGACCTTGCAGATAATGCCCACGATAACGTTCTGCCTTTCTGACAGTGTTGGCAGGTCTATCGTATTGTTATCCAACGTTTTCACCGGTTTGCCATACCACTTTCGGACGTACTTTCCATACCTGTCAACATACCCAAACTGACCTTGCACAGAAGTCAGATAGGACAACATTTGCCGCATGGTCACGTCTTTGGGCACGGAACCGACCTTGAAGTAAAAATACTTTGAGTACAGCACCTTGCCGTTCTTATCTATCAACCTTCTGCCATTCTTGTCACGCAGTAACCGCACCTCTGTATAGTCATTGCCGTTTTGCAAGCCTAATTGTCTGCAAATGTCGTCTTCGACGGCTTTATTCCAGTTTGGCATAGGGATATGCGGCACATATGGTTTGTCGGAAAAATATAATCTATCCGCCATTGTCAGCTGAACACTGCCGCCTGACTTTTTCGACTTCACACAGGTGAAACGCCCCATTGGTATCTTTTCGTCATTTATATCAGATGAAGTTGCGTCCTTTGTATACAAACTGAAAACATACTCATTTCCAAGATACTTAGTCCCGTCGTCAACAAGCTCCGCCGTCACACTCTGAGAACAGACAGCTCCAAGCTCTATATCATCACTCAGAGATGTTGATTGAATGTCCGTCTGAACGTTCTGAATGCCGTCATATGCCACAGGTTCTCCACTCTGAGCGTCCTCTATCCACATACCCCACAAGGCTTTGTAATTCTCTATCCTGCTTGTTATCTCATTGCTTGCTATGGTGTACATATGCCCTCCTAACGTTCTGCGAATGTGACAGTACAGCTCTTGTAATACTCACCACCGTCAAGTCTGACAAGCCCCTGCGGTACATAGTCGCTTGCGTTGGCGGATATAGAATAATACTTGCCATTGTGCCAAAACTCCAGCTCTGCAAAGTCGGGTCCGTCCTCGATAAGGGATTGTATCTCGGCTGAATCTGCGACAGGAAGCATTGTCCACTTGCAGGGCAGTTTGTATTTGCAGAACTTTCTTGCACCCACAAACAGACCTGTTGTATTCACTCGTCCTGAGCCTGCCGTCCACTCGTAACAGTTTACAGGGCTCCAGCTACCAGGGTCAGGGTCTGTCACCCACACGCCGTTTATCTTTAGCAATGTTCCTGTCAAAATGCACTCACTCCCGTCTTACGTTTATACTGATTGTTGCTGTCCTGCATACACTTGAAAAGCACCTTGCTGTCAACTGTTCCGAAGAACACAGGGTCATAAGCTTTCAGCCAATCAAGTATAGCGTTCAGCACCCTTAGCACCTCGTCAAGCTTGCCGTTATCAAGCATACCTTGCAGTTTGCTCAGCGGTGAAATTACCTCAGGGTCTGCCTTTGCGTTCCTGTTATCGCCCACCATTGCAAGGGTCGGTGCTGTGGCAAGTCCGCCTGTGGCAAGCTTTGGTATCTCAGGTATGCTTATTGTGTCAAGGTCAAAGCCGAATGTTTCTCCGCCTATGCCAGGCACCCAATCAGGCACATCAAAACTCAGGCTGTTAATGCCGTCGATTATCCAGTTGACCGCACTTTCAATAGCACTGGTCATTTTGTTTACTGCACCGATAATTAGGTTTATAGGTGCTTTCACAACGCTGTAAAGCGTATCCCACACGCCTTTAAAGATCTTCTTTACACCCTGCCAAGCCTTCTTCCAGCTACCTGTGAAAATGCCTTTTACGAACATTATAATACCGTTGAGAATGGTCTTTACGCCTCCGAAAGCGTCTGAAAAGGTCTTTTTGAACCACTTGCCTATGCCTTTGAAAACGCCCTTGACAGCGTTAAGAAGCTTTGTGAAGATCTCCTTTATCTTTGCAATACCCTCAGATACGGCATTATACAGACCTTGTATGATATATCCGCCCATTTCAGCCATGACCTTACTAGGGCTGTGAATACCAAAACAGTTCTTGAAACCCTCAATAAATGGTGTAAGAACATGGTCATAAAGCCAAGTGCCTATGCCCTTGAAAGCGTCAACGATACCTGTGAAAAGCCCCTCAACGATATTACCGCCACAGTCCTGTATCTTCTCCGTAAAGTAGTCACGGATACTGAAAACAGCGTCCTTGATAAAGCCCCACAGCACCGATACCGCACCGCCTATAGCTGAGCCTATGGCCTTGAAAAGCTTTGTGGCAATACCGCTCCAATCTATTGTAGAAATGAACGTCCACAGCTTTTCGCCTATGCCCTGCCAGTTTACAGTTTGCAGGAAATTTATTGCCGTATCAAGCAGACCTTTTACGCCCTCAGAGATAGTCGTTCCTGCCTTGCCCCAATCAATCTCATCAAACCAGCCGTTCACCGAAGTGCCTATGGACGAGCCAAAGCCCGACCAATCAAAGGTGGTAACGAACGAATAAAGATAGTCGATGATAGCTTGCCATTTTGAAGCAAGGGTCTTTCCGATAAGCGACCAATTCGTTTTCTTTATACCGCCGTTAAGAAAATTAGCCGTACCCTTGCCGAAGCCTGCCCAATCGAACTTCTTCATAAAGCGGTATCCTGCGCCAAAAATTGTGTTTATACCGCCGCCGAAGCTGTCTCCAAGACCTGTCCAATCAACGCCTTTAATAAAGCTGTTCAGACCGTCTGTAAGCTTATCCACAAAGCCATTCAGCTTTTTCTGAATACCGTCCCAGTTGATGTATGCGAAAGCTCCGTTGACCTTTTCAGCCACAAGAGAGCCAACTCCTGCCCAGTCCCCCGACTTAATGGCATCTTTCATACGCTCCGCCCAATCAGGGAGCTGAACGTTGTCGCCGTTTATGGCTGAGTAATCAATGCCGCCCTCTGAACTGTCTGTATCGGACTTGCTCTGATCCGGTGCAACTCTTACAACGTCAAAGTCCGCAAGGTAAGTGTCCTGAGTTTTCTTTATCTTCTCCGCTGATTTCTGCGCCTGCTTTGTCGCCTGCAAGGACTTCTGATAGGTGGTACCGAAAAGCTCAGAGATAAACGCTGCCACAGTTTTTGTCGCCGTCGCTACGCCCGTCATAAGCGTATTGAGATACGGCATAACTGTGTTCATTATCGGTGTGAAAGCTATGGTGAGGTTTGCTTTAATCTCGTTTAAGGACTTGGCAAATTCTTCGTTGCCTGAAACAGCGTTTGCAACAGCGGAACGTATTCCTTTCAGCAAAACAAGCACGCCTGCCATTAAGAACACTCTTTTTGCCGCAGATTTGAGCGAATGTGTAAACTTGCTCAGCGGTTTTGAAGTGCTGTCGATAGTTGTTTTAAGCCTGCTGAATTTGGATTTAACTGCGTCAACAGCCTTCGAGCCTGCCGAATGCATTGTCCTAAAAGCTCCGCCGAGAGTTGACTTCACCGCCTTGCCTGCAAAGCTGACAGCTGAGCCGATACCGCTTTTTATCCTGCCTGCAACAGTCTTTATTTTCTGCACGGCACTTTCAGCAAAGCCTGCAATAATATCGTCCATTTTTGTTGTCTGCTCTGAAACGCTTTCGGCTGACTTGTTTGCCGTTTCCGCCGCTGTCTGACTTATCTTCGCAGAACTTGATTTAGTCTTGTCCTGCATTTTCTGAACTATCTTATCCGTTAGTTCATTGACCTCAGCTTCGACCTTTGTAGTGTCATACTCAGGGTCATAGTTCACCTGAACAGTTTTAGGCTTGATATTATCTGTCTGCCCTGCCGCTTCCTGCGCCTTTTTGCCCAGCTTATCATACTCAGCCATTGCCTTTTCAACAGCCTCCTGCATACTTTTCTGAGCGATCTCCGACGCACTGCCAAAGCCCTCGTCTATGGCTTTAGCGGTCTTATCCATAGCGTTCTCAACAGCTTTCTCTGCCTGTTCTACTGGCTTTGAAAAGCCGTTCTGTATGCTTGCAGATATCTTGTCAAGCTGCTCCTGCACCTTGTTTTTTATCACAAGGTCAAGAGATATAACACCAACGCTTGCTCCGTCTGCCATTACTTATCACCTGCCTTTCCGAACATTCCCTTGAACAGCCTTTCAAAGTATCTCGCAGTTTCAAGCTTGTCCTGCTCCGTGAACGTTTCTCTTGCTTTCTGACTTCTGAACGCCGTCCACTCTGAGCGTATCTGCTTTTCATACCTGTCGAAATTTTTTATGATATCCTTGTTGTCCTCGCTCCTGATACGAACGACCTGACCCAGCGGCGTATCGTGCATAAGCCCTGCAACGAGCCTGTACCAATCGCTGTAATGCAGATTTTCCTGCTCTGAGGGCAGGATATTGTACTGCTTTGCAATGGACTGTATGATAAGCTCTCGGTCATAGTCAAGATCGTACCAGCTTTCTTCAAACTTACTCTGCGTTTTCCTGCGGAAATCGAGCCTCTGTCTTTTCTGCGTCCTCGCCTGTTACCGCTGAGATAACAAGAGTGAAAAGCTGCTGATATGCCGCCCAAGGCATATTCATTCCCTCTATCTCCTTGTAGTCCTTTGGTGCGAACGCAAGCTTGAAAACCTCGTCTATCATATCAAGGTCTTTCTTTTCAGCGTTCTTGTCGCAGATGTCAAGTATCTTCTTGACAGTTTTCTGCCTGTCGTCCACAGGGTAGACCTTGTCGCCTACTCTTATCTCAGGTGTACCTGTAAGAAGCTTGCTGTCGAGTGTATACATCTTTGCCATAGTTATTATCCTTTCTGATATATAAAATTAGGAGAGCGCTTTGAACGCTCCCCTGTTTTGTCTGTGTTCTTACGCTGTCGCCTCTGTAAACTCAGGCTTGCCGTCGGAAGCAAAGTCGAACGCAAGCGGCGCAACTGCTGTCGAATCTCCGCCGCCCCATTCTGTTACGCTGACAACGCCCTTGATAACAAGCTTTGCTCCGCTTGGGAAGTTCCACACAAGGGTTGTGGTCGCCGCAGCACCTGTTTTGAGTGCAAGGCTCTCGATGTAGTCATTGCCTGCGTCACCGACGTTTCTCTTGCCTGAGATACTGATAGTGATAGACTTACCAGTGAGCAAACGTCTTGTCCACCCCTGCTGATCAAAAGGCTTCCACTCCTCGATATTGCCGTCAATGGATACTGAAAAGCTCTCCATATCGGCAATAGTCACAAGATTGCCCTCTGTCGAGCCGTCACCGCCTGTCTTGTCTATCTTGAACTGGTTTTCATATACGGGATAAACTCCTGTTGTGTTTGCCATACTCATTCATTCCTTTCGTAATATACTGTTGCCTCGATAACATATTCACACACGCCTCGCTCGTCCCTGCCAACAGAAACAGGCTCTTTGCATTCGAGATACTTTACCGTAAATCCGTCACCATTATACTGACGTATATCGGATAGGATATCAAGAACGCTTTGTGCCTTTATCTCTGCCTGCGTGGGAGTATCAGTCCAGTGAATAAGCACCGAGATATGTTTTTCAAGTGTTTTTGTGCAGGCTTTTCCGCCTATGCAGATACGCTGCGGCTTTGAGGTCTTTGCGTTGTACACGCCTATGCACTTATCAAGGTTGCCGTCAATAGTGCCTGCATACACGTCCTGCAAGTCAAGGATGTCGCTCAGCATATCCGCTATGTTAAGTAAAGTCATACGCCTGTCCTCTTTTTGAACTCTGCCACAAACTCATTCTTGGCAAGGTCCTTTTTACTGCCTGTGATATATGGTTCAAGCCAAGCCGCACCTGCGTTAGGGTTATTGCCTTTCTGAAAATGATACTCAGGGTGATAGTACAAACGTCTTGCCTGCGGAGAGCCTGTCACAAGACTTGCACCGCTTTCGTCAGCGTGGACAAAGGTCTGATTATTCTGCATATCGCCTGTATCGAACGGCATTGTCTGAGCACTTACAAGGTCTGTCCTCACCTGCTCCATAGCCACCTCAGCGGACTTCACAGCGGCGTCCTCGATAGCCTTTATCGCCTGCATATCAAGCTTTATTTCAATGCCCACTATATCAGCTCCAATCTTGTGTAATTCACCCTGCCGTCAGGGTCTTTGGCTTTCTCAGAGCCATATATCTTGTACGTCCTGCCGCCTATGACCGCATAGCCCTCTATAACAGCGTTATCGGGGGCTATATCACCGCAGAAAAGAGCCTCGCCTGACAAGGTTATAAGCTGTTTCTCTGCGGATAATTTCTGCCTTGACTTCTCAGAGTGAAAGCATTTGCCCTCAAATATGACCGTCTGCTTCTTTGAGCCGTCACGATTAAGTCCGTCCGTTCGATAGACCTTACAGGGCGTTTTGCATACCCTTTCAGGTACAAGCTGAGGAAACTTCATCACATCAGCCCCCTGTAACATAGTCCTGTCTGCATAAGCACATTGTAGACCTGACGTGTTGTGATAACGCCGTCAAGAGATACCACCTTTGACTTATCGAATGACATTGAAACTCCGCTTATGCTGTAAGCGCTCAGAGGGCTTTCTAACAGCTCCGAATTGTCATAGATGAATTTCATCTGCAAGGCTGTGGAACGCTTTATACGCTCTCTCTGAAAGTCTGTGAAGCTGTCAATGCCCTCTGCTGTTATGCGGTTGAAAGTCAACGTGTCGATATCGCTTTCAGCCCTTTGCAGTATAGCTGAGAACTGTTCTTCGGAGATATCACACTCAGGACAGATATTGCAAAACTCAGTAGAGGTGAGGTACATATCCCTCACCCCTTAATCGCTGTACTCTGCTGTGTCAACGTCAGCGTAAATGCTGTCTATCTTTCCGTCCTTGCCGTTCGGGAAAGTGAAAACATCTGAGAACGCTCTGTTCTGATAGAGCCAGCCGTCACCCTCTGTGTGTCCGCCCGGAGCAAAGCTGTAAATGCTGTTGATCTTAGGTACTATCTTTGTGGTCTCAGGTGTTGCGATAAGCACGTTTATCTTGTGTGAGCCTGCGACCTTTTCATAATATGTATCAAGTGCAGACTTGCTAGGTGTGCCTGATACCTTAGTGTAAGAGCCGCTTGATTCGGTGTAATACTCCTTGCCACTCACGATATCGGTATCAGCGGTCTTTACATATCTTGCAGCGCAAGGCTCAAAGCCGCCGTCCTCAGGGTCAAAGTTGAAGCGGTCATAGAAACGCTCATCATCAATGACCTCCATGATCGGCACACCGTCAATGTCGGTCACTCTTGTTCTAAGACCAAGTCCTCCCTCTGCGATCTGCGTCATTTCTATCTTTCGTGTGAACTTGTCAGACTGCTCCAGCAGGTCCATAATTGTGGAAGTCACATACATAATGAGCGAGCCGTTAGACTTATATCTTCTCAGCTTGCCTGATGAAAGAAAGCCTTTGAGCTTGTCGAACACGTTACCCTTTGTGTATGATGAAGCGGCTGTTGATGAGTGATAGCCCTCAAGCTCTGCCGCTCTCTGAGCTGTCTTTGAGAAGAACAGAGCGTCAGTTTCGGGTGCTGACTGTGTTTTCTCGAACACCTCAGAGATGTTCTTGATAGAGGCTGTGGAGTTTGTTTCGTCAACGTCAGCCTTATCCACAAGAAACTCAACGTCACGATCGTGTGTGAGTGTGAAAGGCACGTCCGTCTGAACATACTTACCTGTATTCCAGCCGCCGTTTCTGTTGTGGCTCTTGTAGCCTGATGTTGACATCTGTGTGAAGTGGAAAGTCTTTGCGTCAAGCCACCTAACGTTCTGTGTGATGAACGGGCTTGACAGTGTTTCCTGGATCCTTATCTCCAAGAGTTCGGGATTCCATACTTCTGCGTAATTAAGATTTGGCATGATTCATTCCTCCTGTTTTTACTTGAATTTGTTCCAGCGTTTCTGCGCTGTTGGTTTGCTCTGTGGCTTCTTTTCATCAGTATCCGAAGATCCTGCACCGACCTTGAAACCGCCCTGCTTTTTGCCGTCGGACTTTTTATCGCCCTCGCCTTTCATATCCGGATACTTCTTCACAACCGCAGAAAGGGCGGCGTTGATATCCTGCTGACTGCCGTTTCTCACATAGCTTTCAGCCACCGCAACGGCATCCTCGATACAGTCGGGCTTGATACCAAGCTGCATAGCGGCTATCTGAGTTTTGAGCCTGAGTATCTCCTGATCCTTTTCATCAAGTGTGTTCTCTGCACTGTCCTGCTTGTCGGGCTTATCCTTGTTTGGCTGTTCCTGCTTATCTTCCGTAGGCTTATCAGCACCCTCACCGTTCTCGTCAGCCTGACTATCGTCCGACGCAGGCTGTTCCTTGTCGGCAGAGTTCTCATCTACCTTGTCCGCAGGCTTTTCCTCAGCCTTTGGCTCGTCCTTTTTCTCCTCGTGAGTATCGGGAGTTTTCTTCTCCTCCTCATCAGGGAGTTTCTTTTTCTCGTCCATTTTCTGACCTCGCTTTCTTAATTTTGTGTATGAAAAAAGCACCCGTTAAGGTGCTTAGTTCCGATATTTGAACAACTATTATCCTCTAATGACCTTGTTCTCAAATTTCTTGTATGCGTCAAGATACCATTCTTTCTTGTCACCGTTATATGTCAACTCGTAATACATACCGTCAAAGAGAGTACTTGAAAGCAAGTATTTCCAGTTCTGCAATGTCTTGCATTTCCATACTGTATAAACTTCAAAATCAGGCTTTATATCTGATTTATCAAGATGTTCTCCAATGTAATCTTTCACAATTTCTATTGCCTTTTCGTCCATAATATCCGTCCTTTCTGATTTTGGGTATAAAAATACCGCCTCGCCGTAACGGAGCGGTAGAATTATTTACATCTTTTCGATTTCATTTTCATTGCAGTCATACAGCTTCCATTCGCCACCATAACCACCTGTTGTTCCTTTTGTATCACTTTCAACAACATAGTTCGTTTTGCCGTTAATATTTGATTTGTCAATAATAGTTCCGACTATGCTATTTGACTTGATCTTTACTTTGTCATATAATTCAAACATTATCGCTCATCCTCTCTATGTGCAGTTATAATGCGTGGGATACTCTCAGGAGTATCTTTTTGCCAAACTGTTCTGAAACGTTTCTTTTCGTTTACTCCTAACTCAGCAAATATACTAAATCTTTCAACGCCACTATCAGAAACAACTTTATCGACCGCTTTGCTATAATCAAAGCAAGCCTTTAAATCCTTGTCAAGAAGTTCAAAATCTGTTGTTTTATAGCCAACACTGAAAAATTCCTCTGAGTGTTTTGCATTCGGTTTCAAAAAGAACTTATTGATTTTGTCAGGGGTAATTTCACACTTATTGTTTTTTATTATATCACTTTTTACGTTTTTGTCAACACCACTGCCATAATACTTCTCCTTGTCATAATCCCTATGCAGCACCTCATTATGCTCCTCAACGAACGCCTTTAATTCCTGCTGAGCCTGCCTGAGTTTTCGGCGGTATTCCTTTGCTGTATCAGGGTCGCAGGTGCCTGCCGCAAAGCGTTTGAACTTGCGTATCTTCCGTTCCATTGCACGCTGTTTCTGCTCAAGCTCTCGTTGCTCTTTTATCTTCTCCGCCGGTATCGGCTCAGGTATCTGCGTTCTGCCGTGTATGTACTGCGTCATTGTGTGACGGCAATTCGGGTGAAAAAGCCCGTTCTTTACGGCGTATGACAGCAGCCAAAACCACTCGCCGCAGTAGTTTGACTTGCCTTGAAACTCGTCCTTTTCCCCCTCCCATACTGTGAACACATCATCAATGTATACTTGACCTTGCCAGGGCTCACAGGTCTTTGAACAGCCGCCATACTGTGACACAAGCACAGTATCATAGCCAAGCTCTGCAAAGCGTTTCGCCGCACCCTGCAACGCTGCTCTTGTGGAAGTTGTCCTAAGAGCCATTCGCACATAGTCGGCAATGTTCACTCGCTTGCCGTCAGCGTATACGATACAGTTTATGCCCTTGTCAAGAAAGTCCTTTGTGGCAAGGTCGATAGCCTCGTTAAGCGTCATAGAACCTGTTCCCATTGCAAGCTGTACCCTATTCAAAGTCTGCCTGTAAATATCGTCTGTCATTCGCATAGCGGCTGTTTCAGCGGTCTTTTCAAGGGTGGTGACGTCTTCCATAAGCTTTGCCATTTTCTTTTCGTTCACGCCAAAGAAATGCTTGTCGGGGATAGGTGTTATAGGCTCGTCAGAAAGCTCCTGGACGCTCCGTTGTGCCTGCTGCTGACCCTCTTGAAACTGCTCCGTCATAAGCTGTCTTGTCTGGTCGTCGATAACGTCAACGTACTCGTTCATAATGTCGAGGTTTTCACGGCGGAAGTTCTCCATATTTTTCAGTTTCTCAGCCTGCCAAGCAGACCATTCAAAGCCGTAACGCTGCTCCTCCGCCTTGTGCCTTTTGAGATTGCGTTTCAGTGAAGATATGAGCCTTAGCTCTATCTCCTCAAATATTTTGGCTATGTCCTTAAAATTAAGCGTACTCATCACCTACCGCAGTAGGCTCACCCTCTGTAAGCCCCTTTTCCTGCATTATCCGCTTGACCTCTGCGGCTTTCCAATCGTCCTCTTTAGAACTGCCCCACAGCTCCTCCACCTGCGTTTCACTGACATAATACCATATGTGCTTGCCTTGCCCACAGTTTCAACTCTGCTGTCAAAGTCAGGTGCACCATACTCGCCGAAGTCAACTGTCACCTCATAAGTCTCAGGGGCTTTGCCCTGCATATTGTCATAGGTCATAAGCACAGCAGAAACAAGCTGCGGCAGAGCCTTTTCAAGAGCCGTTGTGATAGTGTTTCGGGTGTTGCCTGTGACGTCTTTCTTCTCCCGTTGAGCGTCCGCACTTGACATTTTGCCAACATCTATGCCCAGCGTGGCAGGAGATACAAGCCCTTGCAGACACATAAGCAGGCAATTTGTATAGCTTGCCACAAACGCCTCATACTTGATATCAGGCTGAACTACTTCTATCTTAGGCGCTGCACCCTCTGCCGAAAGCGGTTGGTCAATGCTTATGTAACTGTTGCCGAACTGATTTGGCGCTTTAAGCTTACCGCTTGCAGGATCTCTAGGTATCATGCTTTCGGGGATATACTGCTTTACCCTGCCTGCTCTGATAGCGTCCCACCATTGTGAGATCACTTCGTCCAAAGCGTCAAAGCAATCAGACTTACCGCCGTCAAAAATACTCTTGCCTCTGTTCGGGTATTTCCGTGATGAAAAGAATTTCAGTGGCACAGCCATTATATACTCGCCCTCGAACTCAGTTCGGGGCGGTATCTGTGCAAGACAAGGCACGTTGTCCAAACCGACCTCGTGACCGTTATCGTCATACAGACGGCTTTCTATGTACCCCTTGCCGTAATGCTCTTCAAGGTGAAATTTCTTTGTGCCTGCATAATGCACAGAATGAAAAACGACCTCGTTCAGCAGACCTCGTACAAAGTTATACTCCACTTTGTCAGCACCGATAAACTCGACTATTGGCGTATCAGAAAGCTCAGTATCCACCGATATTTTGAAAGCTCCGTCGCCGTCAACAAGGGCGGTAACTATTGCCTTGCCTGTCAGCTCTGTGAAGTCTATATGCTCGGAAATATTCTCAAAATCAGCCTTTGCTTTGTTCCCTGTGACCTTGATATCGTCCATATCAGAATAGACAATGTATGAAAGCGTATCGGCGATTATTGCAGGCAGACCGCTATGTATCTTGCGTATCTTTTCATTCTCAGGGACGCTGCTCCAGAATGAATTTGTGCCTAAGTTAAGCTGACGAAAGAACTGTGAAAGCTCTGCGGCGTCACCACGATACCAAAGCTGTGACCTTATCACATCTGTCATAAAACCTGTTTTCTCTGTTATAGTTATGCTGTATTCGTGTGCAGGCTGGATATCAAGCCAGTTTCTTATCATATTTTTCACCTTGCTTCCTATGCTGAATTTAGTCAATCTTCACACTTCCTATCTTGTCACGATACGGCAGCCAAGCATACTGACAGGAATTGATAAGGTGGTCGTTGCCGTCCTCAGGCTCAGCCTTATCCTCTTTCCAACTGTATATGTTAAGCTCGCCTGCGTACTCCTTGCAATGCTCAAGGATATAAAAATCACCTGCCGCCAGCCAAGCTGACTGCAAGTGTATTCGGTCGATTATTTTCGTTTTCTTGAATGCCGGGATAAAATTATATATGCTGCCTGTGAGCCGTCCGAACTTCTGACATTCAAGTATGGTCGCCTGATCTGCACTGTCGATATACACATCTCTTGCAAAGCCCCACGTCCTGCGGTTTTTCTCCAAGAACGCCGTGAATATTTTCGGTATGTCGGAAGGTGTGAGCGGCACTTGTCTGTCACGATTGTTATACACTTCCTCGTCAAGAGTGACGCACTTTCTGTCAGCCGTTATGCCCACAAAGGTGAACGCTATGGTATCAGGTGAGGATTGGGAGTAAGCGGTGTCAAGCCCGGCTGAGAAGTACACATAATTGAAAGCTTTCGCCTGCTCTGCTGTCAAGATATTTCGCTTTTGCAGGTCAAACACAAGCCCTGTTGCACGTCCACGCAAGCCGAGTATCTTGTTCTTATACAGCTTTGTGCCTTTCGGAGCGGCAGCCATTTTCCGTTTGATATCCTCATCAGTAAGTGAAAGATTATCACGAAAAGTAAAGAACCAGTACCGCCAATTGGGTACAGGTTCTTCTGTAAGCTCTTTCATTATCTCCGCAGGCACGTCACAGGCGTATTTCTGATACGGACGTGAGCGGTTGACAAACTCTTTGTACACAGGCAGAGAGGGGTCGTCAGGGTTGAGGGTCGCCATAAGGTAATCGTTTCGGGTAGACATCTCACGGACAAACTCGATATCAGCGGTATTTATCTCGTCGATATACACGCAGCCGAACTGAGCGCCCAGCACCATTTCCCACTTATCCTTGTTGTCATATCCCAGAACATAGATTATCTTGCCCTCAAACTTGATATGCGGCAGTTTGTAGTCTTTATCACCGTTGCCGAAGTACCGAGCATTAGTGTGCAGGTCAAGAATGCCGTTATCCTGCTGAATGATAGTTTCCTCAGCCTTTCCCGTAGTCTTAGCGGCAATGACGTGAAGCTTTTTCCTGCTTGCCGACACCATACGCATGAACTTTATTCCTGCGCCCACAGTTGTTTTGCCGCTTGCGGTAGTCCCCTCAAGAAAATCCGCAGACACACCCCGAACACTGTTGATGAAGTCCATATACTTCTGCGAAAGGGGAAACTTACTCGTCAAGCCCCTCACCGCCTATCTGAGCGAAAACGTCTGAAAGCTTTTCAGAGGTCTTGACCTCCGCCTGTATCTTAGCCACATACTCTCCTGTCATTTTATTGAGGGTATCGACGGCTCTGATACGGTCAGCAGGGTCATTCTTGCCGTCCTTAGCGATATCAGACAAGAGTGCCTGCCTCTCCTTTGCGGTCATTATACGCTCGTCCTGAGCTTTCTCGGACAGCACACGGATATACTCCGCAACACTAGGATTATCTAGGATTTTGCAGGCGTCAGCTTTCGCATACTTCTCGCTGTATCCTGCCTTTATAGCACTCTGAACGGTGTTGCCGCTCTGAGCATAGTATTCTGCAAATTTCTTTTGCCGTGCTGTCATGAGGGCACCGTCCTTTCTTTATGGTATGAAAAAAGCCCCGATTTAGTGGGGCTTTGAACACTCAATATTATTAATTTTATTGGTTATATTTCGATCTATCCAAAACAACTTTTAAATCGCCAAAAATAACCGTGGTTCCGTTATTATATATTTTTGCAATGCCACATATAGCATTTGTATCTCTTCTATACAAACCCTCAGGGTCATAGTAATCCGTAGTTTCAAAAAATCTGACTATATAAGGGTCTTCATTATATTTATTCTTCATATAATTTATCATTTGTTATAACAAATTGATATTTTATCGAATAAAATATGATCTTCACGGTGGCTTCTTTCAACCTTGCCATTGTGCCGTGGAGTATATGGACGTATAAGCTTATGCCTTACTCCCAACTTTTCTAATGTCGCCTCAAAAAGCGTCTGCCTGTTTTTCTTGCTGGAAGAAAAACGATTCGTGAACTCAAATCCATTGTCGGTCTGAATACATTTCACCGTTATTCCTCTGCGTTTGTACCATTTCACCAGCCTTTTTACAAAGTCTGCTGAAGAATAGGTGCTTTGCTCCTCATATCCGTATAAAAATCTTATCCTGGTATACTC
>NZ_QTYG01000130.1:0-888 GCF_003462045.1 Ruminococcus sp. AM31-15AC
GTTAACAGAATTTCAACTCACACGCTCACGAATTTCAACTCACACGCTCACGTGGAGCGTGACTTAGCAATATCATAAACTTCCGAACCTGTTTCCCATTTCAACTCACACGCTCACGTGGAGCGTGACCTGGGCGTAAAGCATTATGACTCCGTTAAGCAAATGGATTTCAACTCACACGCTCACGTGGAGCAACTCACACGCTCACGTGGAGCGTGACGATACTTGCAGTTAAGAACTTGAAGAAATCGGACATTTCAACTCACACGCTCACGTGGAGCGTGACGTAAAGCTATAATATGCAATAGCAGTAGGGTCAATTTCAACTCACACGCTCACGTGGAGCGTGACCAGCTCTTGCAGAGCGAAGGTGCTCTATCTTGATGATTTCAACTCACACGCTCACGTGGAGCGTGACTACTCCACAAGGGTGAAAGGGTTATGACTAAACAGATTTCAACTCACACGCTCACGTGGAGCGTGACTTGATGGGTCAAATGTGTCAGTTCCATCAACAAATTTCAACTCACACGCTCACGTGGAGCGTGACCTGTTTATGGGTAGGTCTAACAAGTCTTCTGGGGGATTTCAACTCACACGCTCACGTGGAGCGTGACTTCTGGGGTGGCAGAGGAAATGCTGACCTCAGGATTTCAACTCACACGCTCACGTGGAGCGTGACCGTATTCTGATGAGTATTATAAGCTGGTATCTCGAGATTTCAACTCACACGCTCACGTGGAGCGTGACCGGTCTTATCCCCATCGCCCTCTACATGAGGGGAATTTCAACTCACACGCTCACGTGGAGCGTGACTCAGTTTTACAATCTATATGTTGGGGAAGTTACAATTTCAACTCACACGCTCACGTGGAGCGTGACTTAGTT
>NZ_QTYG01000131.1:0-884 GCF_003462045.1 Ruminococcus sp. AM31-15AC
ATGAATTAGAAGACGTTTTTAATGATACATTGAATATTATAAATAGTAATGATATTCTAAAAAATCATTAGAAAAATCACAAGCAGAAACTATTTTGTATTCAGCAGAATGTGAAATTGATTTACCCCAAAATCCTAACTATGAACAGGAAATAAGCGTTACAATGAACAGGACTTTTGAGGCTGCACAAAAATTGTTATATAAATATCAAAATGAACGTATTGCCGTACTTAATTTTGCCTCCGCAACAAATCCCGGAGGGGGAGTAGTAAACGGAGCAAGAGCTCAAGAGGAAAGTCTGTGTCGATGTTCAACACTTTATCCATGTCTGAATCAAAAATATCTTTGG
Organism: Ruminococcus sp. AM31-15AC; assembly: GCF_003462045.1. NCBI lineage: Bacteria > Bacillati > Bacillota > Clostridia > Eubacteriales > Oscillospiraceae > Ruminococcus > Ruminococcus sp. AM31-15AC. Next base: position 350 of record NZ_QTYG01000131.1, read on the forward strand.
GATAATTATTACAATATTCATAAGGCAAATTATGATTTCAAATATTCAGATGCTTGTATTTACACACCTGATATTACTGTGATAAAAACAGATACAAATATACCAGAACGTATGGAAAGGGATAAATGGTTTAATGTAGATGTTATAACTTGTGCAGCTCCGAATCTCCGCCAGGCACCGAGTATTGTTACTTTTGAGGAACAGTACGATATACATTGCAAACGTGCAGTTAAAATATTATCGGCAGCAATAAAAGGCGATGCGTCTGTTTTGGTGCTTGGTGCATTCGGCTGCGGAGCTTTTTGCAACGATCCAAAAGCTGTAGCTAAGGCATATAAAGATGTGCTGAAAAATTTTTACGGTTACTTTAAGGTTGTTGAATTTGCTGTTTTTTGCAATGAATCTCAATCATATAATAATTGGGTATTCTCGAATGTTTTCAAATAATAAATTTTAATATAGAAAGGAACAAAATATTATGTTAGATATGATATTGTTAAAAAATAAGGCACAAACATTTGCAGAAAAATTATTG
>NZ_QTYG01000132.1:0-794 GCF_003462045.1 Ruminococcus sp. AM31-15AC
AGAGGATAATGGTGCGACTTAAAAAGGACAGCATTATAATAATTTCCACCCATATCGTTTCTGATATTGACACCATAACGGACGACCTGATCATACTTAACAAAGGCTCAGTTATTGCAAATGACAGCCCAGAGGCGCTTTTTGAGCATATAAGGGGTATGGTTTGGGATATTCCGAAAGCGGACATTGGTCTGCTGCCTATCGAGAACATTTATTATGAGGATACAAAGTCGAAGACTATCTCAAAGACAAAGCCCACCCCAAACGCTGTTATGAGCGAGCCGACTATGAATGATCTTTATTTCTGCGGACAGCTTGACGGGGGAGTGTTTGAGTGAGGAGATAATTCAGATAATGATGTCTACTTTGAACGATAGTTGCCTCTTATCTTCAGTAATTAGGCTTTGTCCTCTACGAAAAAATTGTAATGAAAGGATATAATATGCTAATAAACCACAACCAAAATATGCTTTGTCTTGATGAAATTGATATACTTGAACTGCGTGAAAATGCAGATGAGTGTGATTATCTTTTTGTTGTTTCGCCTAAAATTGAAACAAAGATATGCACTAAATGCGGGAGCTGCAATGTTGTCAATTACGGTCGATATACTAAACTTGTCAGGGATATCAACATAAATGAACATTATACAGCTCTTAAGATAAGAGGTCACAAACATTTGTGTAAAGACTGTGGAAGTATTTTTGTTGACAGATTCAATACACTTGATCTTTGCTCAAAAATGACTAACAGACTTAGGTGCAAGATACAGCAATTATCATTAACAAAACCAT
>NZ_QTYG01000133.1:0-748 GCF_003462045.1 Ruminococcus sp. AM31-15AC
AGCTTTTAGATTATAAAGTTTATTTATAATTTCTTTATCAATTGAGTGTATATTCGTAGAATTTATATTGAGGGATACAATATTCTCCCAATTAACACTTTCATCATCCAGCTTGGTAAAATCAGCTCCTGAAATTGAAAGTGATCTCAATTCCGTTAATTCGGATAAATCAGGTAAGGTTTCAATTTGAACATCGTATAATTCCAACGATTTTAAATTCTTGAAGCTTCCCTCTGTTCCGAGCAAGTCAATATCGTCAATTTTAAAACGAGCACCCCCATAAGGATTTGATCTAATGCATAAGCTTGATAGACTTCTGATATCTGCCAGCTTTCTTATTGAACCAATAGGTGAATCTACAATATTAACAGAAGTTAATTTTTTTAGTTTAGTTAACTCTTCAAAAAAGTTCTGTGCATCTGAAGCGTCACTGATTCCGACAATAGTAATTGTTTCAAGATTCGTTAATTTGCTGAGCAAATCATAATCATGTCCCAAAAGTGCAACATCAGAACCCGGATCACAAACCAACTCACGTATCTCATCATAATTCTGACTTGTTTGATTAATACAATCGTTAATGGTTTTTCGTTTCCACTGTAAATCAGCTTCTGTTTCATTATCACTGTTTTAAGAACCATATTCCGAAACCTATTACATAGCCAAAAATATTATAAGAATACAAGTAATAATTATCGTCGTAGAAAGTATGGTTTTATGTTTCATTATAAACAAATCCCTCATTAAG
>NZ_QTYG01000134.1:0-743 GCF_003462045.1 Ruminococcus sp. AM31-15AC
GGTATAAACCTTGTAACAACAAGCGATATACCAAAGTACACTCCGCCGATCATGGCAAGCGTACCAAGCATATAAAACAATGTACAGAAAAACAGTTTAATAGGTGTATTCTCTCCAACAAAACTATCAGGAAATACCAAACAATAAATTGTTAGACTAAGCACAAGACCACAAACCGTTATTAATCCTGACAATGCAAATGTCTTTGGAGACAGCGGCTTAATGGTGCCTTCGTCAACAAATCTTTTGTAGTTATACCAAAATAATGCCTTGTTAGCCATAATTATGTCACCTCAATTCCATCATGTAAAAAAGCTCTTGTCTAACAGATATCTTCCAACCCCTTATAATATGCTTGCTGGGCGTCATTTAAACTATCCCATGCCGAAGCTTTAGCATTGGTAACTGAGCTAACTTCAGAGCTTGTATCCTTTCCACAAGGAACCAACGACACCGCCGTTATTGCAGTCACCAATAAAACCGAAAACTTTTTTGTAATATCCATTATTATCCTCCGACTATGTATATCTGACAATACAAAACTATCAAATGTACTAGTTAATATATAATCTACACGGTGTTATCAATTAAACCTATTTATACGTTCATTACTCCGCCGCAAAATCAATATCGTTTTCCTTTGCATACTCCTCAGCATACGAGCCTGATTTTCCCTTTATCGTCAAGCTATCACACTCATCAAAAGCGTTTTCCGCTATTTCATTGACCGACTCAGGAATGTA
>NZ_QTYG01000135.1:0-733 GCF_003462045.1 Ruminococcus sp. AM31-15AC
AGAGGATAATGGTGCGACTTAAAAAGGACAGCATTATAATAATTTCCACCCATATCGTTTCTGATATTGACACCATAACGGACGACCTGATCATACTTAACAAAGGCTCTGTTATCGCTAATGACAGCCCAGAGGCGCTTTTTGAGCATATAAGGGGTATGGTGTGGGATATTCCCAAAGAGGATATTGGTTTGCTGCCTATCGAGAACATTTATTATGAGGACACAAAGTCAAAGACCATATCAAAGACAAAGCCCACTCCAAACGCTGTTATAAGCGAGCCGACTATGAATGATCTTTATTTCTGCGGACAGCTTGACGGGGGAGTGTTTGAGTGAGGAGATAATTCAGATAATGATGTCAACTCTGAACGATAGTTGCCTCTTATCTTCAGTAATTAGACTTTGTCCTCTGCGAAAAAATTTGTAATGAAAGGATATAATATGCTAATAAACCACAACCAAAATATGCTTTGTCTTGATGAATTTGATATACTTGAACTGCGTGAAAATGCAGATGAGTGTGATTATCTTTTTGTTGTTTCGCCTAAAATTGAAACAAAGATATGCACTAAATAATGAACATTATACAGCTCTTAAGATAAGAGGTCACAAACATTTGTGCAAAGACTGTGGAAGTATTTTTGTTGACAGATTCAATACACTTGATCTTTGCTCAAAAATGACTAACAGACTTAGGTGCAAGATACAGCAATTATCATTAACAAAACCAT
>NZ_QTYG01000136.1:0-728 GCF_003462045.1 Ruminococcus sp. AM31-15AC
AATAAGAAGAATAAGCTACTCATTATAATATAAGAAGAAAGCACCACTTCTTATATTACAAAGGAAAAAGAATATATCGTTTTAATGCAAATAACAGTTGTTCCTTTTCCATATCACATTCGCCCTAAAAAAGCAATAGCTCAAGTAGTTTTAAAGATAAAATCAGCGGATCGCACAAATATGTTAATGTTTCATTGGCGGTATTGCTGTAATTCTTAAAGATAATGCATTATAAAATAACAAGTTTTCATTTATATAAACATAAAACTGTAATAAGTAAGCAAATAAATAAGTAATAAGGATAAGTGGCTCAGTTTTTATTTGATCATATATACTCAGTATGTTTACTTATTCTTGTTATAAGATAAAATAAGAAGAATAAGCTACTCATTATAATATAAGAAGAAAGCACCACTTCTTATATTACAAAGGAAGAAGATATATCGTTTTAACGCAAATAATAGTTGTTTCTTTTCCATATCACGTTTGCCCTAAAAAAGCAATAGCTCAAGTTGTTTCAAAGATAAAATCAGCGGATCGCACAAATGCGTTAGTGCTTGATTGGCAATATTGCTGTAATTTAAAGATAACGCATTAGAAAACAACAAGTTTTCATTTATATAAACATAAAGCTATAATAAGTAAGCAAATAAATAAAAAAGAAGAATAAGCAACTCATTATAATATAAGAAGAAAGCATTACTTCTTATATTACAAAAGAAGAAGAT
>NZ_QTYG01000137.1:0-721 GCF_003462045.1 Ruminococcus sp. AM31-15AC
GGTTATATGAATTTTTGGGGAATACCTGCACGAGAATACGTTGTTTATTTTGCTATTATGTTCATCATGACCGCAGTTTTTGCTGCAGGGACATATCTTCTTGCTGAAAGGCAGGTGGGATAATGAAAAGTATGTATAGTTATCAGACTTCACGGCTTTTAAAGAAATTTTGGATGCTTTTTGTCATAGTGATAATTTTTTCAGCTTCCGCAAAATTCACAGTGTATCGGAGCTTTGATTCTTCAAATAATCTTACCTATATGAACAAAGAAACGGCGGAGATATACAATGAACTTATAGAAAATTCCGCAGATAAGACCCTTGAACAGTGTGACGAATACATAACGGAATATGAGATGAGAAGTTACGCAAGCGGTTATAATAATAACATTACAGCCGCCGTAAACAAATATAAAACAGAGCTTCGCAGTTGTTTTATGGTCGAAAGCATCAGAAGCTATGCTCGCACAGGCAGGGGTCTTACAGACGCTAATATACCTACCGACCTTGTGAAAAACAGCCGACTTTACGCTGCATTTCCAACTCCACAGGTGATAAATGACGAGCCGTTTTTGAAATTTCTTGAATTGCGGGCGGTAGATATTATGCCGATATTTGTGCTGTTGCTTGTGGGTGTTTTTGTTGCGGACAGTTACGAAAAACGAATGGATCAGCAGATAAGGATATCTAAAAATTCGTCAGCGTTTTTTAAGTCACGGGA
>NZ_QTYG01000138.1:0-623 GCF_003462045.1 Ruminococcus sp. AM31-15AC
AGGGTGTAAAACTTGATCGATCTTGATGATTTTTGGTATATAGTCAGGTCGCAACATTATACCAAAAGAGAAATGGAAATAATATATGGCAATTTGGAATACGTTCCGCTAAAGCAAATAGATAAACTTTGGAATAAGGCTGTAGACAAATGGGACGATTGGCAAGCTGCACAGCATATAGCTAAGAAATATGATGATGACGGATATCTTCGCAAGAATGAATAGCATAAACAAAAATAAGCTGCTACAGAAAAATCTGTGGCAGCTTATTCTATTTAGAATAGTCCTAATTTTAACCTATCAATATCGGCTCCTGATATCTGTTTGTACGAATCCATAAGATTTTGAATCATATTTAATGACGAGCGGGTCGAAGGACCAGTTACATAGTGTATTGTCGGCGAAAATTTATTATACGAAAAAATGGCTTTGGTTTTATAGGCTTGACCATAAAGAACCTTTCCTCTTAGAATTTCAAATGAATAACCTTTCCCGTCTCTTGCAACATGCTTAAATGGTTTTGTTAATGATAATTGCTGTATCTTGCACCTAAGTCTGTTAGTCATTTTTGAGCAAAGATCAAGTGTATTGAATCTGTCAACAAAAATACTTCCACAGTCTTT
>NZ_QTYG01000139.1:0-602 GCF_003462045.1 Ruminococcus sp. AM31-15AC
TGTGACCTGAACAAAAGCATAATAAACATAGGCTTTGCAGGTGCGGTGCTGCTGACGACAGTGCTTGCTTTCACCTCCTCAGCCTATACAGACCTTGCCACCGATAAATCATACTCGGTGTTCGAGTCACTTTTCACTCTCGATAAAAATATCCTCCGCACCGACCCAATGCTGTCCTCAGTGCTGGTTTTCAGAAACGGACTTTCGGGATATATCACAATGTTTTTGCCTATTGTCGTGGCATTCCCTTTCATGGTGTCTTTCTGTGCAGAGCGAAATAACGGACTGATGCGTTTCACCATATCCCGCACAGGCAAGCTAAGATATTATCTTTCAAAATTCATATCCGCACTTATCTCAGGCGGATTTGCCGTTATGCTTGGTATAGCTGTTTACGGCATAGCCTGTGCAGTGCTTTTTCAACCACTTTCGGAGTTTGACGTATCAGCCGACCAGCTTCAATACATAATGCAAGACAGCACAGGTAAAACCATAATCAAAATGCTTGCAGTAGCTTTCGCATATGGTGCAGTTTCCACACTGCCTGCGTTTTTCCTAAGCTCATTTTGCAAAAATCCGTATATCATAACCTGCCTGCCTTT
>NZ_QTYG01000014.1:0-57937 GCF_003462045.1 Ruminococcus sp. AM31-15AC
ATATATTTATGCTGTTCGTAAGAAACTAAAATTGTTAACTTTTTTTGAAATTCTTTGCAACAGAAAGACTTCTGAAACACATTCTTCCGCAAGACTTTCGTTTTTTAATATCTTATAAGCAATTATATATGCTTTACTTTTACATTCTTTATACAGTATCTCAAAAGCTGAGATATCTTCCTCATCATCGATCAATGCCATATATATCGGCAGCATACAATCACTCCCTTCCTATCTCCATTTCAGAATATTATCCGTTTCCAAATTAAGTATATCATGTTTTCATACACCATGCAACAAGGTTCTCTAACATTTTACTTCTGTCGGATGCCGACTTAAACCTGCATAACAAAAGCGGCAAAGATCGCCACTCTGAAAAAGCTGTAAAAAGTCAGCAAGCTGCGGTAAAATAGAAATAACACAGGAGGTTGATTTTTTAGATGTATGATATTAAGACAGCAAAGGCATTTGAACCAAAGGTAGTAAAAAAGCGTCAAAAAGACATTTCAGGTACAGATCACGCTTGTTCTCGTCTTTGATCTTTTCAGTTTTCCTTTTTCTGTTTTTCTCAATTCGGGATCGTAGTGGCAGCGCCCTCTGCCAAGCCTTGTATCATGTGAAAGTCGCTGTGCGACTTCTTCTGGTTCTCTCTCATCGTCGCTCCTGCGATTCCCCATATTCACTATACCAAAGATTTCAAAATCCGTCAATGGCTATCCTCAAGATGTATGCAGCGGATAATGGTTTTAGTAATACCGTTTACTATGTCGATGACGTGGTTTTGGGAACAACTTTCGAGCGTGACGGATTCAAAGCAATGATGACGGACATCGAGGAGGGTAAGAGCTGAGATCTAGGATGAACTGATCCGTGGACTTATGAATGTTGTCGGCGGAAATTTGAACAGACCTTTGTCTATGGCAGATATGGATAAAGCTCTTGAAGATATAGAGCTTTTACTCAAGGAGCATTGGAGCGTCTTTCATGCTTTTATGATAACTCAGCCGGATCTATGCTTTATTGAAAAATGGGAAAGCTGTACCAAGCTCAAATTCAAACTGCGTTATCCCGAAAAGGTCACAATAAAAAACTATGTCCTTATCGCTGAAATGGTGGCTTCCGCTGTAAACGGTGCATACACCTTTCTGGCTGTCCTCACCGGACAAGGTCAGCACCAAAGACCTGAAAGAGATCATCTTTGAGGTCATGGATAATATTGTTGAGATACTCTAAAGTCCGAACACTTTTTGCATTTTTGTAGTGGTAAATTGATTGCTTTTGTGCTATGATGATAGTAAGCCGAATGAACGTAATGCTTACGATCAGTTGCGGTGCAAAGGCGATTTTAATTTTAACAAGGAGGATATTTTATGGAAAACATCATTATCGTAAATTTTGCGTTGAAAGCGAGGGCTTTCAAGCGCTTTCAGAGCTTAAAGCAAGGTCAGTGACAAATGATTATGTCGTATCTCAGGCTATCATCGCAAAGAATACCGAGGGCTCGATCAAGACACTTGACGGCTTCGACACGGGTGCGCAAACATCGAATGATACCGCTGTCAGTGGTCTTATCGGTTCCCTCCTCGGTATCGCAGGCGGACCGCTTGGAATGATGATCATGGGCGGCTACGGTGCCTTGATCGGCAGTGCTGTGGACTGGAGCGATGCGGCTGAGGTAGCAGCAGAGGTCGATGAAGCTGCAAGAGCGCAGGAGTAAGATCGCATCACAGTTTGCCGAGATAAGCAGCAAATTCAAGAAATAATATCACGGAGGGATCGGCGATCCAACTTTTGAGGGCTGAATTTTCTATTTGGAAAGGCTGTAATAATAAGACACGGATAGCCGTCTGAAGCAGGACGGTTATCCGTGTCTGAGTGTATTCGGCAGCTAAGGCAGGTATTATAAGTACGCAAATGATATCAGATTTTTTACCCCTAAGCAGTGATATGATTGTATGTCATATCCTGTTTTTCTTTCTCATCAGCTTATTTTCATACATTCGCTCATCAGCGGTCTTGAGCAGCTCGCTTACAACATTTTCACTGTAAGGAGCACTTGCCCACCCTATGCTCGCTGTTATCTCGTAGGGCTTGTCGGGACTTCGACCCACAGCTTCGAGTGTTTTTAAAAAGCGTTCTGTCCGTCTTTGCGGTTCATCATCAGCGTATTTTCCTATCCCTATAAGACAAAACTCATCACCGCCTGTGCGTACACATATCTCATCATTACTGGTAATGCTCTGAACAACATTCGAGACGGTTCTGATCCCATAGTCTCCTTCAGCATGGCCAAAGGTGTCATTTATCGCCTTCAAGCCGCCCATATCTGTTCTAAGTACCATTGCAGTATCGTCAGGGGCGGCATTCTGAGCCTTTTCGTGCAGCCAGCTTTTCATGCCGCAGCGGTCTGACAAACCTACAGTGAAAACACGGCTGTACAGCTTAATGATAACCTTTCAATCATTCTGTACTGTCTGATCTGAGTCTGTGCAGCGTGAGCGGTACTCCTTGGGAGAGCAGCCGCCGGCGGATCTGAACTGCCTGTTGAAGTTCGAGAGGTTGTGATATCCGCATTCAAAAGCTATATCTGCAACGCTTTTGTCGGTGTCTCTCAAAAGCTCTCTTGCAAGCTTCAGGCGCAGCTGGGCTATATATTCCATTGCTCCGACGCCGGTTTCCCTCTTGAATGCACCCATGAAATAGCTTTTGCTCAGGTGAACAACGCCCGCAAGCTGGTCTATGGTGAGGGGCTCAGTAAAATGCTCATTGATGTACTCTATCGCGGGGCGCATCAGTGAGCTTTTTTTTACAAAACCGTTCCTTGAAATGCTGCCGCTCTCATAGAGCAGGAACATGAACCGCAGCAGCTCGCTTTTTATCAGCATATCAAGAAGGGGCGTGTCACCCTTGGCGGCACTTATCATATTTTCCACCGTGGTCAGAAGCTCGCTGTAATAGCAATGCTCGGGGGTAATGTGAGTTTCTATACTGTACGCTCCTGAAATGAGAGGTGCGATAAACGCGTCTGCGGCACGGTCATTGTCACGGCTGCCCAGCATGGAGCCGTCAAGATCAAGGGTATCGTAGACACATCTCTTGTCATCATGCTGATAAACAGCATGGAGCATGTCAGGCGGTGTCAGCACAATATCGCCCTTGTAAGCTGTAAAGTGTTTATCGCCCGTTATAAAATCACCCTCGCCCTCCAGAATGACATTAAGCTCAAATTCCTTATGCCAGTGCAGCGGAACATTGGGAAAGTATTCGGAAATATTCGAGATATAGTAAGAAAACGGCTTGTCGGCTGTGCTGTGCCGGCGGTGTTCTTTTAATGCGGCTTTTTCCATATAATCACCATAAAAGTATTATAGTATCGGTTTATGATATTATCGGCGTAGATTTTTTCTCCAATATGTAGTATTATATCATACAGAAGCAAGCAAATCAACCCCTTGACGAATATTTATACGGAGGTAATTATTATGGCAAAAAGACCTGACTGGCTCGACGACGCAGTATTTTATGAGATCTATCCCCAGTCCTTCAAGGACACGGACGGTGACGGCATCGGAAATATAAACGGCATCACCGAAAAGCTGCCCTACATCAAGGAGCTGGGCTGCACGGCGATATGGATAAACCCCTGCTTTGAATCGCCATTTTTGGATGCAGGCTACGATGTTTCGGACTATTGCAGGGTAGCCCCCAGATACGGCACAAATGACGACCTCGTCCGTCTGTTCGAGGAGGCTCACAAGCTGGGTATGCACGTTCTGCTTGACCTCGTGCCGGGGCACACCTCATGGGAGCACCCCTGGTTCAAAGAAAGCATGAAGGCCGACCGCAACGAGTTCACCGACCGCTATGTCTGGACGGACAGCGTTTGGGAGGAGCCTGCGGGCTACCCGTCAATAAGGGGCATATCCGAACGTGACGGCAGCTGTGCGGTCAATTTCTTCACCCACCAGCCTGCTCTTAACTACGGCTTCTACAAGCCGAACGCTCCCTGGCAGCAGTCTATGGATTCCGAGGGCGCTGTAGCTACCCGGGAGGCGCTCAAGGACGTCATGCGCTTCTGGCTTTCACGGGGCTGTGACGGCTTTCGTGTGGACATGGCAGGTTCACTTGTCAAAAACGATGAGGATCAGAAGGGCAACATCGCCCTCTGGCAGAACATAAGGGCATTTCTTGACGAGGAATACCCCGAGGCCGCAATGGTCTCCGAGTGGGGAGAGCCTTACCAGAGTCTTGCAGGTGGCTTTCATATGGACTTCCTGCTGCACTTCGGGTCTTCCCACTACAACGACCTGTTCAGAAATGAAAAGCCCTTCTTCAGCGGAGAGGGTGACGCATCGGCGTTTGTGTCCAAATATATGGACAGCTATGAGCGTTCGGAGCGTAAGGGACTGATTTGCATACCCTCGGGCAATCACGATATGGACAGACTCGCCCGCCACATCAAAGGAGAGCGCAGAAAGCTTGTCTTTGCCTTCCTGCTGTCGATGCCGGGAGCACCCTACATCTACTACGGCGATGAGATCGGCATGAACTACGTTGAGGGGCTGAACTCTGTTGAGGGCGGTTACGGCAGGACCGGCTCGCGCTCACCTATGCAGTGGGACAGCTCGGAGAATGCAGGATTTTCTTCCGCTCCGGCAGAGAAGCTCTATATCCCCCTTGACCTCGACCCCGACAGACCGACTGCGGAGAAGCAGATTGCCGTCAATAATTCGTTGTGCAGCGAGGTCAAAAAGCTAATTGCAGTAAGACAGGCGCACAAAGCTCTGCAAAGCCTTGGAGATATCGAGTTTGTCTGCGACGGCGCAAAGGGCAGACCTCTTGCATATGTCAGAAGCTTTGACGGCGAGAGAATACTCGTTGCAGTAAACCCCACCGATTCCGCCTGTGAGCTGACGGTCGGCGGCTCACTTGGAGAGGTTATATACAGCTTCGGGAGCGGTGTAGAGATAAGCGGCAACAGCTGCGTTATCGGAGCAGGCTCGGCAGCGTTTGTGAAGCTTGATTAAAAAGGACAGTGATACTATGCGAATAAGAAATCTTGCGGCTTTTATGGCAGCAATGTCCATAATGCTCAGCTGCACGCTTTCGGTGAGCGGCACTTCATCGGGCAGAACAGTGAACATAACCGTTGATACGGGCAAGGACAGAAAAGCGATCTCTCCCTATATTTACGGCGTTAATGCGGAGCTTATGGAAAATGACGTTTCCTATAAGGCGGTGCGTGCGGGCGGCAACCGCTACAGCGCTTACAACTGGGAAACGAACGCTTCAAATGCAGGAGCTGACTGGAAAAACATCTCCGACGGATATTTTCAGCAGAATGTTCCGGAGGATATGAAGGACAAGCCGGGCTGTGCCGCTCTGAAGCTGAATGAGGTCTGCACCGCAAAGGGCGCATACCCTCTTATGACGCTGCAGCTTGCGGGCTACGTTTCTGCCGACATGAACGGCGAGGTCAGCAAGGCTGAGAGAGCGCCCTCTGACCGCTGGAAAAAGGTTGAACTTGTAAAGGGCGATGAATTCAGCCTGACGCCCAATCTGAATGACGGCACTGTTTATATGGACGAGTTTGTAAACTACCTTGTGAACACCCTTGGCGACTCACAGAACGGCGGCATCAGGGGCTATTCTCTCGACAATGAGCCGGGGCTGTGGAGCAGCACTCACTCACTCGTTCATCCCGAAAAAACCACCTGCGCTGAGATCGTTGAAAAGTCGGTAACTATGTCTAAGGCAGTAAAGGATATTGACCCGAATGCCGAGATATTCGGTCCTGCGCTTTTCGGCTACGGGGCGTTTACGAATTTCGCTGATGCGCCTGACTGGAAAGAGATAAAAAACGACAACCCCGAGTACAAATGGTTTATAGATTACTATCTTGACGAAATGAAGAAGGCAGAGGACGAGAACGGCAGGCGACTGCTCGATGTGCTCGATGTGCATTTTTACACCGAGGCAAAGGGCGCCTGCGGAAAGCGCTACTGCGAGCATTATGGCGATCCCGACTGTGTTTACAATAAGCTGAACTCGACCCGAAGCTTCTGGGACGATACCTACACCGAGGACAGCTGGATAACCGACGCAGGCGCAGAGTTCCTGCCGATACTTCCGGCACTTAAGGAGTCAATAGATACCTATTACCCCGGCACAAAGCTTGCCATCACTGAATATGATTTTCAGGGAGCTTACGATGTCTGCGGTGCTATAATGGAGGCGGACACCCTCGGCATTTTTGCGCAGAACGGGGTCTATGCTGCCAACCTGTTTACAATGGACGCACAGTATCAGCTTGCCGCGATCAATCTGTACACCAACTATGACGGCAGCGGAAGCGGCTTTGGCGATACGCTTGTGTCCTGTACCACGGACGATATCGAGACCTCGACCGCCTATGCTGCAATTAACGGAGATAACGAGGACGTCATCACCCTCGTAGTGACAAACAAGGCGTTTGACGACAAAACGACCGCAAATATCGAGCTTGGAAACGAGTACAAGTACGCTCACCTTTACGGGATAAACAGTATGTCAGCACAGTTATTTGATATGACCGATTCAAACCCGGCTGTGACACTGAACGGCAGCAGCCTGACTCTTGAAATGGAGCCAAGGACGGTATCGCTTCTGGTAATTGCCAAGGATAAGGAAGCTCTTGATACAAGAGAAGCTGTTTCCTCCGCTGCCGAAAAAGGAGAGGGAAAAAGCAGTCTCCCGCTTATCTTGGGGATAGTCGGAGGGGCAGCGGCTCTTGTGGCAGCTATAGTGTTTGCTGTATTCAGGATAAAGAAAACTCAACACTGATCGCAGGTTCTCGGAAACGCCCTGAAAGCGTTTTCGAGGGCTCTTTTGGGCGTTTTAGCGTAATTAAACGTCCGGTTCTACCGGGGACATAAAAAAGCTTCAGCGAACGCTTTAAAACAACCTCCGAATATGATAAAATAGTAGTAATTTGGCGACTGCATTACTAAATTAAAATACACGGAGGTTATAAACAAATGAAATTATGCACCTAACATATAAGGGCTGCCAGTGAATGTAATGCGGTTCTGAACCCTCGGAGTCTCTTGAGGGGCAAAGCCAGTAACAGTTCCTTTTTGGAGCAGAGCAAACCACCACTTTTTTGGTGGTAATGATTATAAAAAGTCACTTTAACTATGCGTGCTAATATCCTCTTTCTAAAATCATCTCCGTCATTTCCTTCTCGGCAACAGACTGCTGTATGAAAAATACAATAAGAAGAATAAGGACTCAGTAACCAAACGGTTATGGAGTCCTTTCTGCTTTCATAAGACAGATAATGTCTGTTAGAACTCTATTTTAAATATGAAATTTCCAGAGCTGAAAGCAAAGATAATTCTGATTTTGAAATATACGGCACAGCGATATTTTTCCAGTTATACTTAAAAATGAGGGCAGTCAGCACATCTGTCATCAGGTTCGGCTGTTTGGTGTCGATCACAGGCGTAAGATCATCACTATGCCGCCCATTGTCATTTTAACGGACAGGGCAATATATCGCCTATGCCTGATCATGCAGCTTGCAGATTCTTTTTGAATCTTTTGTAAACGAGTGCAAATTTCACCCGAGTTCTGTCCTATATAGGTGAAACGTGTATTCAGTTAGAGCAGGCTGGCTCTTTTGACCAAATTTCATTTTTTTACTTGCTGTTTTATATTGCTCGGAACAGATTCAACCAGATCTTTTACAATATGAATCTCTCCACGGAGTGTAGATTGCTTTGTTTTGACACTTTTTACAAAAATTGATTACATTTATTGTTGCTTTATTGATTGCATAAAAGCAAAACCCCTGATTCGAGATGAATCTAGGGGTTTTGCGACAGGCTGAGCGTCCCGAAAAATATCGGAACGCTCTTTTTTTATTTCTTTTTGTCAGAAAGCTCAGTGATTATCTGAATGAACGAATCAACGTCAGAGAAGTCTTTGTAAACGGAAGCGAAACGCACATATGCAACGTGGTCAAGCTTTTTCAGACCCATAAGCACCATATCGCCTATCTCGCTTGTAGTAGTTTCAGTCTGCATTTTGTTTGCAAAGGTGTTCTCTATATCGTCAACAAGGTTTTTCATATCATCAACACTGACAGGACGCTTTTTGATAGCGTTCTGAATGCCTTTTATAAGCTTCTGTCTGTCAAAAGGCTCAAACGAGCCGTCACGCTTGTATACCATAAGCTGTGGCTTTTCGACCACCTCGTAAGTAGTGAAACGCTTTCCACATTTCGGACACTCACGGCGGCGACGCTTTTTTCCCTCGCTTGGACGTGAATCTATTACTCTTGTATCTTCATAGTTGCAAAAAGGACATCTCATTATTAACACTCCTTAGTTAATAGAAAATGTTGTGTGTGATATTGCATATATTGTGCTTTTATTAATTAATTATACCATAGATTGTGGACGATTGCAAGAGGGTATATAAAAAAAGTTGCGGTAAAGGGATTCAGCAGTTTTGCGGCAGACAAACAATAGCATAATTGTAGGGGACGGCGCCTTCGACGTCCTCTACATGGGTAGTGCAATATTTATGCACGGATATGGCAGACTTAAAGGAAGTTTTAGTGTACAAAAAAACAGACAGCAGAAGCCGTCTGTTTGTGTTTGATATATTACTTGTTAAGATATTCGAGATTTTTTTGATAAGCTCGCATCTCTGCTTTACGCAATCAACAGAACGCAGTGGGTCTGACGGAGTGTTGAATGTGTAATCCATAAGCTTGTCGATCGTTGTTGCCGCAACGTGAAGTCTTGTGTCTGATGAAGCGTAGTAAATATACACGTCACCGTTTTCACGAACGATCGCGCCGTTTGTGAATGCAACGTTTGATACGTCACCCACTCTTTCACTGCCGTGTGGTGCAATGAAAAGTCCTGACGGCGAAGCGATTAGCTTGGAAGGGTCTTTAAGGTCAGTTGCAAATACATAAATTACGTATCTAAGACCTGCGGCTGTGTTTCTTACACCATGTGCAATGTGTATCCAACCCTTTGGTGTCTTGATAGGCACTGCGCCTGCACCGTTCTTTACCTCTGTGATTGTGTGATACTGTCTTGGTGAGATAACAACTTCATCTGTGCAGATAACAGGGTTTGTGATGTCTTCGCAAAGACCGAAGCATACTCCTCCGCCTGAGCCGGTTTCGATAAAATCGTCCTGTGGACGTGTGTAGAATGCGTACTTTCCGTCAACGAACTCAGGGTGAAGCACAACGTTTCTCTGCTGTGGTGACTTGGATTTGAGATTAGGAAGTCTTTCCCATGTCTTAAGATCCTTTGTCCTTACGATTCCAGCCTGAGCTGTAGCGGCAGAAAGATCGTTTGAAGTCTTGTCCTTGCTCTCTGAGCAGAATACACCGTATATCCAGCCGTCCTCATGCTGAGTAAGTCTCATATCGTATACGTTTGTTTCCTCCGGTTCAGTGTCAGGAAGCTGAACAGGGAAGTCCCAGAAACGGAAGCCGTCAACAGGGCTGTCGCTTTCTGCTACTGCAAAAAATGACTTTCTGTCATTGCCCTCAACTCTTGCAACAAGGTAATACTTGCCGTTGAGATAAATAGCGCCTGAGTTCAGTACTGCGTTTATGCCCAATCTCTCCATGAAGTATGGATTTGTCTCAGGGTTCATGTCATATTTCCAGATAATAGGTGCGTGTGCGGCTGTCAGAACAGGGTAAACGTATCTGTCATAAATTCCGTTGTAGCTGTCTGATACAATGTTTTTTCTGTTGATGAGAGCCTCATATTTGGCTGTCACCCTTGCTTTGTTTCTTTCAAAATCTGTCATATCAAGCAATTTCCTTTCGGTAAAAAATCTTCTTAAACAAGTATACTATAATAATTCGCTAATTACAAGTACCACTGAAAACATCAAACGATTACATGAAAAAAGTTTTACGAACTGCATAAATACGGTGCATTTTTTACCGCCTGTGTTAATGTTTTCTACAAAAGGCTTTCAAACTGCATATTAAATATTTGAACTTTATATGCATATTTTATACGATATTGATTGTAATATTGTGTTTTAACAATACACATGGATTTCATTGTGCAAAGTGTACAATGAAATTGCTGATAATTGTGCTATAATGGTGATTGACAATAGCTTTATATGTGTTGTATAATTATAGCAAGATTTAATATATGAACTCATCAACTACATACGGACAGCTTTGATGCTAAAATATTGAATTATGGAGGAATATTTTATGAATTACAAAAAGTACATAGCGGCTGTAATGGCTTTGTCAATGGCAACAGGAGTAGCGGGTTGCGGAAGCTCATCAAACTCTTCAAGCAAGGCGGAGGACGATTTTTCTGCAACAGAGAACGTTGCGGTAGCTGACACGGAATCTATCGAGGCTATCCCTGAGGGTGCTGAAAAAGAGATACTTTATCTCGGTGAGGGCGACATTAACCCTACTAAGGGCAGTCCTGAGAAGAGCACAGAGCTTCAGCTTTTTGAGAGCAAGGGCGGAAAGATAAGATTCCAGCAGACTTCAAATGAGGACAGATTTGATAATCTTGCTGCTGCTATCACAGCTAACAAGGATATTCCTGATATATTCAAGTATGAGTGGCTTGCATTCCCTTCACAGGTAGTAAAGGATATGTATCAGCCTATCGACAGCATAGTTGATTTCAGCCAGCCTTTGTGGTCTGCAACAAAGGATACAGCAGATCAGTTCATGCTCAATGGAAAGCACTATGTTGCGCCTCTTGGCTATTCTGCTTCTGCTATGCTCTGCTATGATAAGGATATCATTGACGCAGAGGGTCTTGACGATCCATATGAGCTTTATGTAAACAATGAGTGGACTTGGAAGAATTGGGAGGATATCATGTCCTCATATGTTGGCAACGCACCGGCTGATACTGAGCGTTACGGAGTAAACGGCTTCTTCAGAGCGCACGTTGTTCAGCAGACGGGCAAGCGTCTTGTAAACTATGATCCTGCAACAAACGAGTTTTCAAGTAATCTTAACGACCCTGATATCGAAAAGGCTCAGAACTTCCTTTATAATATGATGAGGACGGACTTATCCTCAACGGCTGGGTAGGCTCTGCAAGAGATTGCTTCAATCAGAACTGCTTGTTCTATGCAATGGGCGAGTGGGCTTACACAGGCAACCAGACTCCAAAGGAGGGCGAGAACTGGGGCGTTGTTCCTATCCCTCGGTATGACGATAATCAGCAGAAGATAACAACGTCTGATATGACAGCTTTCATGTGGGTAAAAGGTTCAACAAGAAGCGAAGCTGTTAAGTGCTGGTTCGAGTGCGTAAGAGCTTCAAAGACAGATCCTAAGTATGAGCAGACAAACAAGGACAAGTTCATGGAGAACAACCCTAATTGGACAGACGAGATGTATGATGTGAAAATGGACGTTGTTTCTGACGATTACCTTATGCTCTTTGACTATGCTTACGGTATATCTTCCGCTCTCGGCGACAGAAAGCAGTTTGACGGAAACCAGTGCCTGGTTGACGCACTCTACAGTGATGCTTCAAATGTTAATGAAGAGGGTGTACAGTCCACATGGACGCAGGTTCGTGAGAAGTATTCTGCAACTGTAGATTCCGAGATCAAGGAACTCAACCAGAAGATCGCAAGCCTTAAATCATAATAAATAACTCCTGATAAAAAAATAACGCAGGCTGTAAAAAGTCTGCGTTATTTTTATGCGTATTTTAGAATAGCCCAAGCCCTAAAGCTGTGCGGACTGTGATGAAGATAAGACCGGCAAAGGCGAGTATGGTAACAGGTGCGGTGAGATAGATGACTATCTTTTTGCCTTGTGAAACGTCAGGGCAGAAGTTTATGAGCCTGAAACTGTCACGATGATACCTAAGCTCTTTTACAAAAAGCACAAGTCCAGCTATCATAAGTCCGAATGAAAGCAGTGCGACAGCAATTATTATCATTGGTGCTGTGCCTGTGATCTGACCTTTTTCAAGTTCTGCGGCAAACTTGTCAAAGTCTATGGAACCAAGTGCGACGCTCTGAATTGCTCCGATAGTGTTCATGGTGAAGTGAAGTATCAAAGACGGGAAGATAGATCCTGTTTTTGCAACCATAAAGCAGGCGCACATACCCATAACAGCCGCATAGAGTATTTGCTGATAGCTTCCATGCCAAAGACCGAATGTCAGCCCCACCATTATAATGCCTGTGAGCTGACCGCACTTTTCGGCATTTCTGAAAAGCGTACCCCTGAACATAAGCTCCTCAAAAAACGGTGCAAGCACTGACATTGCCAGCACGCTCGTTATGCCGCCCAGGGCAGTGCCGCTTGAGGTGAAGTCAACGCCTTTAAGGCTCGTTCCCGAAGCTTTCTGCACATATGAGAAAATAAATGTGTTGATATAATTTGAGGCATAGATAAGACCGAATGATATGACGATCCATTTTGCGACCCATTTTGCAGGCATTGAGGGCTTTCTGAAACAGGCTGTTATTTTAAGCCCCTCTTTTTTGCCACTCACAAGTCTGAATACCACAAGAACTATCGGCACAACCACGAGATACTGTATGCAGTAGCTCACAAGCTGAGCGATATCCTCATAGTAGGCGGACTTTCCTGCGATATGGTACACCACTAAGTCGCCAAGTCTTATAAGTGCGATATCAAGCATATAGAAAATTATCACCATAAGTGAATTTACGTTTGAGGTTTTCCGTATAAGTTTTATTGTATCGTTATTCATTTTATGATCTCCATATTTGCGTTAGGTGTTTTACAAGAAAATTATATCACAGGTGGAGTTTTGTGTCAATCGAAACGTTGTTGTCAGTGAGGAATTAGGAGTGAGGACTTATGGTATCGCCTGCGGCGATGTATTTTTTGTATGAAAAAAGACCGCCCTATGATGAGCGGTCTTTTGGTTGAAAGTTTTTAAAAGGCGGGCGAACACTGTTCGTCCCTACAAATCAACAGTTGTATGTACTGCGATATTAGAGCTTAACTATCTCGCCGTACTGCTCTCTGCCTGCACCTACAGCATTTGACTCGTCTGTATCAATGTGCATAGCAAGAGCGAACTTGTCGCTTACTCTGATAACAGTGTCGCAGAGGATAGCTGTTCTTTCTGCAGACTCTATCTTTACTGCAACGATATCCTTATCCTTTACGCCGAATGTTTCAGCGTCAGCAGGTGTCATATGGATATGTCTTTTAGCAACGATAACGCCCTCAGAACACTCAACTTCGCCACATGGGCCAACAAGCTTGCAAGCGCCTGAGCCTGCTGTGTCGCCTGACTCTCTGATAGGAGCGGCAACACCGATAGAACGTGCGTCTGTAGCTGAAAGCTCGATCTGGTCTGCTTTTCTTACAGGACCGAGGATAGATACGTTTGCAAGTTCTTTCTTAGGACCTACAACTGTAACTCTCTCCTCACAAGCAAACTGACCAGGCTGTGAAAGATCTTTCTTCTTTGTAAGTGTTGCACCCTTTCCGAACAGTATCTCAAGAGTTTCCTGAGTAACGTGAACGTGACGTGCAGATGTTTCAACGATAAACTTTGGCATGATGAACATTCCTTTCAATTATTGTATTTACACTTCTATTTTACTACTATTTTCGCCACAGGTCAAGGGGTAATTTAACTTTGGATAACAAATTTTTTGTCATGTTGATCAAAAAAACAGCGGCTGCCGTTTGAGACAACCGCTGTGTGCAATTAAGAGATCAGTTATTTCTTGTGTTTTTTCTTTATTCCCATTGCCGCACCGCCGCTTATCAACAGCATTGCAAGCCAAAGGCTCATACCACTGCCGCTTCCGGTCTGTGGGTTTTTCTGCTCGCTCTTAGGCTTATCAGCCGTGGAGCTGTCTGTCTTGCTCTCGTTAGTATCGTCTTTCGTCTTATCTGGCTTTGAGTTATCTTTTTTGTCATCACTTGGAGTGTCTTTCAGCTTATCTGTAATAGTGTCTGCCTTTTGTATCTCCTTTGTGCCGTCCTTGTCACCGAAATACTTGCCGCATTCTTCGCAGTACCAATACTCGATATTTCCCTCTTTGTCATGTGTTGCGTCAACTTTATCTATATGTGTGAGCTTTCCGTGATCGTTCGGGTCGATATCGCCGTATTCACTGCCGCAGATATCGCAGGTGGCTTTCTTTGTGCAGGTCGCCTTGTCGCCGGAATGTGTACACTTGTATCCACACTCTGTACATTCGCCTGCGTTCCATTCGTGGGGTTCTCTCTCAATAGTCACCTCGCCGCAGCAATCATATTTTTTCTCATGTTCTTTGCTGTCAAAGTCCCAAACAGGTTTGCCTGTGTGATTTGTCGGGTCAAGGTCGCCGTATTCTTTATTACAGAATTTGCACTTTGCCTTTTCAGTACAAGTCGCAGTGCCGCCCACATGGTTTTCCAGCACGGTTACTTCTTTTTCACCTGTGATGACAAAACCGTCTTTGAGTTTTGCCGAAGCGTAAACCGTCATTGTTCCGCTCTCAAGATCTGACGCACTTACCTTTGCGGTGTAAAGATCGTCTTTTGCGGTAAACGCCAATTCCGTACCGTCGCCTGCAAATCTGAAGCCTACTGTCATGTCAGTACAGCCCTCAGGCAGAGCAAATGTAAATTCATAATCACCTAAAGGACAGGTCTCGTCAGTTCCGTTTATGGATATCTTCAAAATAGTTGATTTTTTCGTTTCATATCCGCAAATTGTACATTCCTGCCAATATTCGCCGCCTTCCGTATTCCACTTGTAGGCGTGAAGTTCCTTTTGGCTGTCAGTTCCGCACTCACTGCACTGCTTCCAATGTCCGTTTTCGTCGGATATATAATCGCCGAAGCTGTGTTCGATAGGCTCGCCCTCAGTAGCCTGACAGCGTTTGCAGGTCTTTGGAGCTGTGCAGGTCGCTTCTTTCCAATCATGTCCCAATGGTTTATAGGCTCATCTTTGTACTGTGAACATTCGGAGCAATTAAACCTCTTCACACCCTTATCGATGCAAGTCGGCTCGGAGATTATCGTTCCCTCGTCAAATATATGTCCGTCTACTGCGCAGTTTCTTATTACTGTAAGCGTTGCTTTTTCCGATACCCAAGTACCCACATAGTCCGCATTTTCAGCGTTCTTGACCGTACATCTGTACATATATCCGTTAAAGCTTATGTTCGTTGCACAGGTGGTGAATGTAGTCGACCATTCTTCCTTGCCGTCCACGACTTTTGAATCAAGAGAGAACGTTCCGTCAGCTTCGGTAACGTCTGCAAAAGTCTTTCCATCGTCCTTGCTCACCTGCCATATCACCTCAGCTCCGTAAGGATTTCCCTGAGCGATAGGAAGTGTGAACGTAGCCTTTTCTCCGCTGTTTATGGTCTTATTGCCGAGTGAGGCTGTAAACTCAGGAGAATAATATATTGTAAGCTTTGCCGCATTTGAAACTACAGAGCCGTATTCATTTGATACAACACAGCGCACAAGCTTTCCGTTGTTTTCTTTTCGCACTTTTAATGAATGTGAATTGTCGTTGGTATATGGGATATCAACGAAAGTTTCTCCGTTATCGCTGCTTTCCTGCCACTGATATTGGAGCGGTTCACTGCCTGTTGCTTCTACATTGAAGAAATAGTAACGTTCAATTACGATAGTTATTTCTCCGGGCTTAACAGGTTTAGGCTGGCTAGGAGCGTTTGTTGCACCGCTTTGCGGGTGTTTTACTATGACCGGTGCTTTTTCGGAGAAGTTTATCGTAACAGGGCCGAAAACGGTCGGCTCAGTTTTTTGTCCGTCGCCTGTTGATACCCATGTTTTGCATCTTATCTGCCAGCCGTTCATTTGGCTTTCTATAGTAGGCTCGTAAACAGAAGAAGTTTCTCCGTCAATGGCGGTGAAAGTCTTTCCGCCGTCCTTGCTCACTTCCCATAGATATTTGAGCCTTACTGCGCCATTTGGCGTATTGTTTGTGACCTCGAATTTTGCCTTTTTATCCAAGTGGAATTTGTCAGGAGCAGTAAATACCGGCTCGTCAATGAAGATATATGCGTCATAGGTATATGAATGATTGAGCTTGGAATCCCAGCCTAAATAATATACATCTGCCTGATAATGCGTACCATTGTCACTGTTGCCCATACGCCCCACATACATGCTTGTGCCATGGGCATTTATTTTTGTGCGCTTGTCGTTTTCAACACTGTACCATTCTACTCGGATATCACTGTCTTGCAGTGAGGACGGCTCGTTTTCCATTGTTTTCAGCGTAACGACGTCGTTCTTTTTCACAACAAAGTATTTTAATGTTATAGGATCAAAAGGTATCCTATGCTCTAAGATATTCGTTCCATAACGCAGATTAAAATAGGTGTTCTCATCTTCAAGAGTGCCGTCAGCTTTTATTTTAAAAGCATTCACGCCATAAATGGAATCCTGTGACTTGAGCCAGAGATGAAGCTTGTTTCCGTCATGGAATATTTCTGAGCGGTTATAGCCATAAAAATCGTCATATGGCGGCTGACGTGTGTTAGCACTGCCTATAAACTCATTGCCATCTGCACCCCTTGCAACATAGGTGTACTTGTGTACCGAGTTTCCTTTTGCGTCCACAGCCTTGCCGTTGTCATTGAAGTCAGCGCTTCCGCCTGATATCTGCAAGATTACGTTGTCACCAAGCGTTCCAGAGTAGTTTCCGCTATCAATGATGACCTTGCCCTCTCCTACAATGTTAAGTCCTCGCACGATCGCACTGTTTGTAAATTCTATCGTGCCGCCTTTCAGCTCGATAGGATAAGTGAAATTATATGTTTTATCAGGGGAGGTCTTTAATTTTAAAGTTGCGCCGTCATAGACAATGATCTTCGGAAGCTCAAAACCGCTTTTGATATCTATGTTCATTTTGATATCGCCTGAAAGTATGTTTACATCAAATGGAACGTTGGTGTCCAGATCGATTTCATATATATCTTTTAGATCTATTCCGCTTGCTAAATAAAATGTTTCATAATCATGCATATCCTTGAAATATGACATTTTACCACGGCCATTATCATCTTTTATATAGATGTCATCCATGTTTTCTGTATAATACTCTGTATACCCTCCGAAGCCATACTGCGCAAACTTCTTGAAGTCAGCGGGACAAGTATCGCTTTCATAGAGTTTCAGCCGTCCCGAAACTGTTATTTCGTTGCCGCCTGATTTACGGAAACCACGATTGACGCTTTCATAATCCACATACTCTGTTCCGGCACGGACACGTCCTTTTCCTAAAAATTTTATGGCGTAATGGTGAACTTGTACGCCATATTCCATGAATCCCGGCGTGGACGGATTAATGTTTCTGCCTTCTACTGTGGCGTTGTTCTTTATTACGATACCGCCTGCTTCAAGGCCTGAGGTGTATTCTGAATCATACTCTTGTGGTTTGTATATCTCTTTAAAGACGTTACCTTCGACCTTACTGCCGTCAACTGTCAAAATTCCATATACCATTATTCCTGCAATAGTTGAACCTGCATTGTTGAAATATCCGCCTGAAGTGAGATTTTTTGGTCTGTAGTGTGTGTAATTGGTGCACTCTCCCTTAACAGGTCTGTATGTAGCACGGCCCTCCACAGTGGTATTAGTGCCGTTTACATAAAGCGAACCCTCAACATAAATGCCGTTCATGCCCACAGTTGGTCCGTTTGCGCAAGCCCAGACAGTGCTGTAGTCATTAACTATCATATTATACTTTACGATAATGCAAGCGCCGAAGCTTTCGCACGATACATTAGTAGCGTTTTGTTCAGTACCGTCGCCGATAGTAAGATTTGAGCAGTATATTGCTGCGTCATGTGTTACTGCTGAAAACGTTCCGCTGCCAATGATAGTGATATTACTGTCAGGAGCGTAAATTCCGCTGTAGCTCTCATTGTATTTTGTTGCGGCTTGGCTTGAAAATGGGCTGTCACCAAGATCAATGCTGCCGACAAGCTTTATGTTCAGATCTTGTTCGCCTTCAACGTATATAAGACCAAATCGGCTGGGTCTTTCGCTGTTGCCGTTTATACGTTTGCCTATAGTCGCCATATTGTAGCCAAGAAGCGTCAGGGTCTTGCTTTGTATATCGTATTTCCAGCCCTGTTTGCTCCATGTTTTATCAGATGTTACCTGTTCGTCGCCTATCCATATGCCATATTCTGTGACCGCAAATGCGTTCAATGGTGTAATGGACATTACCATACATAGAGTAAGTATGATGCTCAATAACCGTTTTTTCATCTTGTTTCCCCCTCTTCATCATCTTTTGAAAGTTTAAAATCGAATGTCATTTCCAGCATTGCAAACAGCTTATACATGACCTCTGTGGCGATAGCTCTAATATCAAGCGATCTGATAAATGCAAGCACTTTTGCCTGTTCTTCCTCCGGTACTTTATACACTCGCATTGCCGCCGTCAGAAAACGTCTAAGCTTGTGGTCAAGAGAAAAATGAATATCGCATTTTCTTGCCATATAGTTGCGCATTATTCCTGATGTTCCGATTTCCATTTCATAGAAATCACTCTCGGTGTAGCCCGGAAAGTTCGAGCCGAATATCTGTTTCAGTTCCGCCGTAGTGTGGACATAGATATACTCAGCCGTTTCAGGCATAGTATAAGCCTCAATGTAGATCTCTCGGAGATTTTCATTCAGCTCAGTGAGGGTTATCTGTATGGCAGTTTCCACAGCATATGTGTATATCGGCGACATATTATCACCAACAATGTTCTTTGCCACTCCAAATTGTCCGCTGAACATCGTGCCCACAAGTTCCATTAGAATAGCGTCTTTTGTGGAGAATAAATTCTGAAAGCTTCCTCTTGCAACGCCAGCTTTTTTCACTATCTGTGAGATAGTTGTCTGTTTATACCCCTGTTCCAGAAACAGTTGGACGCATACAGTGAGTATCTTTTTTTTTGTTTCGATACCGTCTTTTCTTGTAGAAATATTTATCACCTCTTTTCATTGTTTATTAATAATGATTTATAATTAGTATATGTATTAGTTATAGCATATGTAACACAATTTGTCAAGTGCCAGAAAGGGGTAACTGCGAAATTTTACAATGGGCAACGATTTTTTTGTGTTATTTTTGCCTTAATGATTTAAAGCAAAACTCTTGTATTATTATAAAAAGTATGGTATAATCAAATTACGAATTTTTTGTATATTTCTAAGGAGGAAATAATTATGAGTATGTATATCACTTGTCTTGACCTTGAGGGAGTTCTCGTTCCTGAGATATGGATAGCTTTTGCTGAGGCTACAGGTATCCCTGAGCTTAAAAGAACAACAAGAGATGAGCCTGACTATGACAAGCTTATGAAATACCGTATCAACATTCTTAAGGAACATGGTCTTGGTCTTAAGGAAATTCAGGATACTATCGCAACTATCGACCAATGCCGGGCGCAAAGGAGTTCCTTGACGAGCTGAGAAGCTTCACACAGGTAATAATCATCAGCGATACTTTCTCACAGTTTGCAGGTCCTCTTATGAAGAAGCTTGGTTATCCTACTATTTTCTGCAACACTCTTGAAGTTGCTGACAACGGCGAGATAACAGGCTTCAAGATGAGATGTGACAAGTCAAAACTCACAACTGTAAAGGCTCTCCAGTCTATCGGTTTTGAAACTATCGCAAGCGGTGACAGCCACAATGACCTCGGTATGATTCAGGCGAGCAAGGCTGGTTTCCTGTTCAGAAGCACAGACAGCATCAAGGCTGAATATCCTGAGCTTCCTGCTTATGAAACATATGATGAGCTTATGGCTGCAATAAAGGCTGCTATGGACTAATAGTTTCCAGACAAAGGAAAACATAGATGAAAAAGGTAATATCACTTTTAATGGCAGCGGCTTTGTCACTTTCTGCGGTAGCCTGCGGTCAAAGCGCTGACAGCAGCGTGGCTGATAAATCAAGCTCAAAGGCTGATGAAAAGCCTGCTGTGGAAAGCTGTAAGATAGCTGATGATAAGTTCGATACATATGTGTCGAATACTTACGTTGCCACGGGAAACAATTTTGTGGTAAAGAAAGCTAACGAGGTAACATACAGAGCTTATTTTCCACTGGAGGAATACGGAGAGCTTGAATATGCTTTCTATTTTTCAAATACTGTGGATTCTACATACAACGCTGACGGCAAGCAGGCTTTTGCAGGCAAAGAGGGCGGAGAGTATGAGATTTCCTCGGCTTATGTCTGCGACGGTGGAACAGGTCCGGATGACGAGATAACCTCACGCACTGAGGTAACATTTGACGGTGCAGGCTCAAAGAAAGTCGCACCTGCGGAAACTTTTTGGAGCGACCCTGTTACGCTGAATATCCCTGATGATCATTATCTTGTGTGGGAGTGGACGGTGACGGGAAGAGATATCCCATGCAACAAGATGTCAAACCTCACGTCTACCACATCATCGAAAAACGGCAGCGATTTCACTTATTGTGACGATGTGCCACTGCCGCTTCTTATAGGAGCAAAGCGTGATGTGAAATATCGTGTTACGGCTATCGGCGACTCTATC
The DNA here is from genome assembly GCF_003462045.1 of Ruminococcus sp. AM31-15AC. Classification (NCBI taxonomy): domain Bacteria; kingdom Bacillati; phylum Bacillota; class Clostridia; order Eubacteriales; family Oscillospiraceae; genus Ruminococcus; species Ruminococcus sp. AM31-15AC. The sequence continues at coordinate 20,548 of NZ_QTYG01000014.1, forward strand.
ACACAGGGCTGTATGACAGACTTCATGGCGTATGAGTTCTGGGCGGCACGCATTGCAAAAGAGCTTGGTTCTGATTATGCTTTCTGGAACTGCGGCCTTGGCTGGGCGAGAGCGAGCGATTGCGCACAGAAAGGCAATTGGCTCGGAAGATCGCTCAACAGTGACATCATGATAGTTGCTTTCGGAACGAACGACATAGTTTCAGGCGAATACGGTGGAGATGGCGGAAACAATGCTGATGAGGTGAACGGCTATATAAGCACTATCCTTGAACAATCTCAGGCGGCAGACTGCAAGACCATACTTTTCAATGCTCCTCCACAGGATTATGACGAGGAACACGAAGCAGTGAGAACTGCTCTTAACGATATGGAAAAGCAGACGGCTGAGAAATACGGCGCAGAGTATTTTGATTTTGCTGCACAGCTTTCTCCGACTGATGATCCGTCAGCTGCACTTTACGGCGGTCACCCAAACGGCGAGGGCGGCAAGGTCGTGTGCGAGGCATTCATGAAACAATTTGCAGAGCTTTTAGGCAAATAATATTTTTTTACGGCGTTGTGTCTTTTGACACTTCGCCGTTTTTTTTGCAAAACAATACCAAACATAATCTGCGATATGTAACGCATATTATATATAGTATCTTCGCTTTTGCCGTGAATATTTTATCATATGAAAAGTTTATACTTCTGACATAAGTTACCCTTGACAAACAGGGTTAGTGTGTGCTAATATATAAATGCAGTTAGGAAATGCTAACCAGTAAAATTGAAAGGAGGAGGTCGAAAAAGTATGAGCGTTATAATAGTAGGCGGAAATGATCGTATGGCAACACGCTATAAGGATATCTGCAAATCATATGATTGCAAGGCTAAGGTGTTCATCAAATATCCTACAGGTTTTGATAAGAAGATAGGCAGTCCTGATCTGGCAGTGGTGTTTACTGATACAGTGTCACATAAAATGCTCAATGGTCTTAACCAAAGAGCAAGCAAACTTGATTTTCCTGTGGCTATATGCCATTCATCAAGCTGTTCGGCTTTGAAGAACGTGCTTGAAAAATATTGTACTAAAGGCGTTGTAAACGCATAGATCTATATGTATGGGTTAGGAATTTCTAACCAAAGGAGGGACTATGTCACAGTCTGAGCTGAGAAATTTTGAAAAAAGCATGGCTTATCATCTTGCCCCTGCAATGCTTGGAATAAAGCCTGCCTGTCTTATGTCAATGGAAAAGAACAAGGACGGGCTTGAAGAGAATGTCGAGCTTTTCAACAGCAGGGCATATACAAAGGGCATGAAGCTAACAGTGCTTTGCGAGTGCAAAAGCAGAAAGCTGCTTTTTCTCTATAACGAAAAGCTTTTATCTGACAGACTTGCAGACAACAGAGTAAGAAAGCTTCTTGAAAGCTTTGGCTATGACAGCCGTATGACCCTTGAACAGCAGCTTGAAAGGCTGTCTGAAAGAATATCCGCAAGTGAGGATTTTCCTCATGAGATAGGTTTGTTTCTTGGCTATCCTGTTGACGATGTTACAGGGTTCATACAGAACAAGGGAAGAAACTATCTTCTCTGCGGATATTGGAAAGTCTACTCTGACGAAAACAGAGCAAGACGTATTTTCAGCAATTATGACAAGTGCAGAAATTATCTGTGTAATAAACTTGCTCAGGGCGAAAGCATTTACCAAGCCCTGAAAATTTCTTAGGAGGTAATCATAATGAAAACAGCAGTAATTTATTGGAGCGGTACAGGCAACACAGAGGCTATGGCAAAGGCAGTTGCAGAGGGTGCAGGCGCAGAGTGCTTCGCAGTTTCTGAGTTCAGCGGCAATGTTGAGGATTATGACGCAATAGCTCTTGGATGCCCTGCAATGGGTGCAGAGGAGCTTGAGGACAGTGAGTTCGAGCCATTTTTCGCAGGTATCGAGGGCAAGCTCTCAGGCAAGAAGATAGCACTCTTCGGTTCGTACGGCTGGGGTGACGGCGAGTGGATGCGTCAGTGGCAGGACAGAGTTACGGGCGACAGTGCAACACTTGTAAATGGCGAGGGACTTATTGTAAACGAAACTCCTGACGACGACGCTCTCGCAAGCTGCAAGGCTTTGGGCGAGGCTCTTACTAAGTAAGCATATATCTCTAATGTAATAATGTAAACTGCAAACGCAGGCGGAAAAAGGCAGTTTTGCTTTTCTGTCTGCGTTTGTGCTGTGATTAAGTTATTGAAAACTAACTAAAGTTATGTTTAACTAACTTATGATTTTGTGCAAGCTTACAAAATTGAAAAAACGGCACATTTAGTCTTGACAAATTCGGTTAGCCGTGCTAAACTATATTATGGGTTAGAAAATGCTAACCCTTTAAATAAGCCTGAAAGTTAGACTAATCTAACTTTTGATACTGACAAAAGAACAGGAGGGTCTGAATGATGCCGCTGACATTTGCAAACGTAGGGGAAGAAAACATGATAAAGAAAGTAGGCGGAAAACCTGAAACAAGAAAGTTTCTTGAAAATCTGGGTTTTGTCGCAGGTGGAACGGTAACGGTAGTAAGCACTATCGGAGGAAACGTTATCGTTAAGGTCAAAGAATCAAGAGTAGCTGTTTCAAAGGAAATGGCTGCGAAGATAATGGTATAGGAAACATTTGGCGGTCAAGCCATGATAAATATGTTTGAAGATATTTTGTATAGTTAGGAGGATCAAGTTATGGCAACATTGAAAGAAGCTAAGATCGGTTCAACAGTTACCGTGAAGAAGCTCAACGGCACTGGTGCTGTAAAGAGAAGGATCATGGATATGGGCATCACAAAGGGTGTTGAAGTCCATGTAAGAAAGGTTGCGCCTTTGGGTGACCCTATTGAAGTAACAGTCAGAGGCTATGAGCTTTCGCTCAGAAAGGCTGACGCTGAGATGATCGAAACGGTCTGATACATAGTTCAGGCAAACAGCAAAAAATTTCATCGGCAGAGCTGATGTGTACTTAGAAGATGAGGATATATCAGAGTGTCGAAATTCTGAAAGGATCGAATTGTATGGAGATCAAAATTGCTCTCGCAGGTAACCCTAACTGCGGTAAAACAACTCTTTTCAACGCTCTTACAGGTTCAAACCAGTTCGTAGGTAACTGGCCGGGCGTAACAGTTGAAAAGAAAGAGGGTAAGCTCAAGGGTCATAAGGACGTAGTTATCATGGACCTTCCTGGTATCTACTCACTTTCACCTTACACACTTGAGGAAGTAGTTGCAAGAAACTATCTTATTAGCGAGCGTCCGGACGCTATCCTCAATATCATCGACGGTACAAACCTCGAAAGAAACCTTTATCTTACACACAGCTCGTTGAGCTTGGTATCCCTGTTGTTGTTGCTATCAACATGATGGACGTTGTTAAAAAGAATGGCGACAAGATCAATACAGATCAGCTTGCTAAGGAGCTTGGCTGTCAGGTCTGCGAGATATCCGCACTTAAAGGCACCGGTATCAAGGAAGCTGCTGAGCTTGCAGTAAAGGCTGCTGAGTCAAAAGTTCCAATGGTACCTCAGCATTCATTCAACGGCGTTGTTGAACACGCTATCGCTCATATTGAGGAAGCATTTCTCAATGATGTTGCTGAAGAACAGCAGAGATGGTACGCTATAAAGATATTTGAGAGAGATGAGAAGGTCATCGAACAGCTCGGTATGTCTGAGCAGGTAAAGGCCCATATCGAAAAGGATATCTGTGCCGCTGAAAAAGAAATGGACGACGACTCGGAGAGTATCATCACAAACGAGAGATACATTTACATAGCTTCAATAATCAAGGATTGCTACAAAAAGAAAAATCAGGGCGGTCTTACAACATCAGATAAGATAGATAAGATCGTTACGAACCGTTGGCTCGGTCTTCCTATCTTTGCAGTAGTTATGTTCCTTGTTTACTATATCTCAATGGTAACAGTAGGTTCAGCCGCAACTGACTGGGCAAACGACGGACTCTTTGGTGACGGTTGGCATCTGTTCGGTATCGGTTCATCTGACGCTGAGGACGCTGCTGACGAATATGGCAGCTCGCTTGACATAATCAACGCATTTATCGAGCAGCAGGGCGGCGAGGCTATCGACAACGAAGCTGATGACTTTGATGCTGCCGCTGCAAAGACAACAGCAGACAACCTGCTTGCTACAGTAGATAAGTCCGCAACTGCTGATTATACAGTAGAGGACGAGGAAACACTTGAAGAAACAACAGAAACAGCTAAGTATGCTGATCTGGAAGCTGCAGTTGCAGCCGCTGAGAAGTATAACTTCGCTGATCCGGATCCTGCTGATTACGGCGTATGGGTACCAGGTATCCCTGTACTTATCGAAAGCGGTCTTGACGCAGTAAACTGCGCAGATTGGCTCAAGGGTCTTATCCTTGACGGTATCGTTGCCGGTGTTGGTGCGGTTCTTGGATTTGTACCACAGATGCTCGTACTCTTCATTCTTCTTGCTATCCTTGAGGCTTGCGGTTACATGGCTCGTATCGCATTCGTAATGGACAGGATCTTCAGAAAGTTCGGTCTTTCAGGAAAGTCATTTATTCCGATCCTTATTGGTACAGGTTGCGGTATCCCTGGTATCATGGCTTCAAGAACTATCGAGAACGAGCGTGACAGACGTATGACTGTCATGACAACAACATTTATTCCTTGCGGTGCTAAGACGCCATTTATTGCAATGATCGCAGGTGCTATCTTCGGAGGCTCTGCTTGGGTAGCAACGGGCGCATACTTCATCGGTATCGCAGCTATCATTATTTCAGGTATCATGCTGAAAAAGACAAAGATGTTCGCAGGAGATCCTGCACCATTCGTTATGGAGCTTCCTGCTTACCATATCCCAACAGTAGGCAACGTACTCAGATCAATGTGGGAGCGTGGCTGGTCATTCATCAAGAAGGCTGGTACTATCATTACACTGTCAACTATCTTCGTATGGTTCACTTCATACTTCGGCTGGGTAGACGGTTCGTTCGGTATGCTCACAGAAGACCAGATGGAATACAGTATCCTTGCTCACATCGGTAAGGCTATCTGCTGGATCTTCGCACCTCTTGGCTGGGGCAACTGGCAGGCAACTGTTGCAGCTGTTACAGGTCTTGTTGCTAAGGAGAACATCGTTGGTACAATGGGTATCCTTTACGGCGGCGGAGATGGTTCAGTTTACTCTGCGATCGGTGCTGCATTCACTGGCATCACAGGTATGTCGTTCCTTATCTTCAACCTCCTCTGCGCGCCTTGCTTCGCAGCAATGGGAGCTATCAAGCGTGAGATGAACAGCAGAAAGTGGTTCTGGTTCGCTATTGGCTACGAGTGTGGTTTTGCTTATGTTATCGCACTTATCGTAAATCAGCTTGGCAACCTCTTCACTGGTAATGTGAATGTTATCGGTCTTATCTTTGCAATAGCTCTTATCGCTCTTATCATCTATATGCTCGTTAGACCTTATAAGGAAAGCACAAAGCTTGAAAAGGACGTTAAGGTAGGCGCAAACGCATAATAAAAAGCAAATATCATCACTGATCTTGCATAAACAGTTGGGAGGATAATTATGGACACAGTAGGCGGTACGATTCTGGTTGCAGTGATTCTTGCTGCTATCGTGGCAGCTATAATTTACAAGCTCGTAAAGGATAAGAAACAGGGCAAAAGCTCTTGCGGTGGCAGCTGCGGCTGTTGTCCAAATTCTTCTCGCTGTCACAGATCATGATAAAACAGTAATAAACTTCGGGGAGGTCATCTGAATGCTGACTAAATCACAGAAAAGGTATTTATTTGCCATATACAGACTGGGTCAGAACGGCAGACCTGTCAAGTCCACAGAGGTAGCTTCTGTTCTGGGCGTGACAAAGGCAAGCACCGTCAAGATGACTCAGAAGCTTATAGACGAGGGCTATATAATCAAAGAGCCTTACCGTGAGATCACACTAACATCTGAGGGCATAAAGGCAGCTAATGAGCTTTATACTCCAAGTGTGATACTTCAGGATTTTCTTGAAAACCGTGTGGGCGTTGAGAGAAAAAATGCCGAGAATGACTCGGTGGCTATTGTTTCTCAGATATCTGAGGACGCTCTCGACAAGCTTGTAAGCTTTGCATTGCAAAGCACGACAAACGGCTAAATCAGTAATATTTATATCGTTAGATCCCGCCTTTTTCGGCGGGATCTATCAGATATATCGGTTAGTTGCAATTAACCACAATGTGAAGTAAGTTATGGCATACAAATATGTATAATATGACGTTAAAAAACGGCAAAGATACATTATTAAAATAAATAGTTGGAAAGGGGAATGAATGTGTTTCTTGAAATAAAGAACATAAAAAAGCATTTTGGCGAGGGCGAGAGCAGGGTTGAAGTGCTTAAGGGCATTGAAATCGAAATAGAAAAAGGAGAGTTCTGCGTGCTTCTCGGACCGTCAGGCTCAGGTAAATCAACACTTCTGAACATTATAGGAGGAATTGACGCCGCTGACGAGGGGTATATCTCAATAAACGGCGAAAAAACAGCCGACATGAACGAAAAGGCATTGACCCTTTACAGAAGAAAGCACTTGGGTTATATCTTCCAGATGTACAACCTTATACCTAACCTGAATATCAAGGAGAATATCGAGGTAGGCGCATATCTTAGCGACAATCCTCTTGACGTTGACGACCTGCTTAAAACCCTTGGGCTTTACGAGCATCGTCACAAGCTTCCTAATCAGCTTTCTGGAGGTCAGCAGCAGAGAACTGCTATTGGCAGAGCCATCGTCAAGAACCCTGATATCCTGCTCTGCGACGAGCCCACAGGTGCGCTTGACTACAATACCTCCAAGGAGATATTGCAGCTTATAGAGGACGTAAACAAGAAGTATGGCAACACTATCATAATGGTAACACATAATGACGCTATCAAGCAAATGGCTGACAGAGTTGTAAAGCTCAGAGATGGTATGATAAGAAAGAATTATCTTAACGAAACTAGGCTCACAGCCGCAGAGCTTGACTGGTAAGGAGGGAGAATATGAGAACCCCTCTTACAAAACGTCTGCCCAGAGAACTGAAAGGCGAGATAAGCAAATATATTGTCCTGTTTCTTTTCATCACAATGATGATAGGCATAGTATCAGGCTTTCTTGTTGCGGCAGGCAGTATGTCTGTTGCTTATGACGAAAGCTTTGAGAAATACAATATCGAAAGCGGAAATTTTGAACTTCTTCAAAAAGCCGATGATGATGCTGTCAAAAAGATAGAGGACGGTGAGGAGAAGATAAAGGTATACGAAAATTTTTATCTTGACAAAGAAACAAAAGAAGTTGACAGCACAATCAGACTTTTCAAAAATCGTAAGGATATCGACAAGATATGTATAATGGACGGTGAACTTCCTTCTGCTGATGACGAGATCGCTATTGACAGAATGTATGCTGACAATAACGAGCTTAAAGTTGGCGACAGCCTGACGGTCGGTGGCAAGAAGCTTAAGATAACAGGTCTTGTTGCACTTTCAGATTACAGCGCACTGTATTCTAATCCGTCTGATATGATGTTTGACGCTTTGAAGTTCGGTGTAGCTATCGTTACCGATACGCTTTTTGACGATTATGGTGAGGCTGATCTTCATTACAGCTACTCATGGAAATATGATAAAACCCCGGCAGACGACGAGGAAGCTCAGGATATGGCTGAGAAGGTCATGAAGCATATAAATGGAATCTCAATGCTCACTCAGTTTATTCCGGAATACTCAAATCAGGCGATACATTTTACAGGCGACGATATCAAGGGCGATAACACAATGATAACAGTTTTTCTTTATCTTGTTATGGTCATAATCGCATTTGTTTTTGCTATAACAACGGGAAACACCATTGCAAAAGAAGCAAACGTTATAGGTACGCTCAGAGCCTCAGGCTACACAAAGGGCGAGCTTGTAAGACATTATCTTGCAACGCCTATGATAGTCGTGCTTGTATCTGCCATTGCAGGCAACATACTTGGTTACACCTGCTTTAAGGATTTTGCGGTCAAAGCGTACTATGGAAGCTACAGTCTGCCAACATACAAAACGATCTGGAACGCAGATGCGTTTATAAAGACGACAGTAGTTCCTCTTATAATACTTTTCGTAATAAACCTTGTAATGCTTGTAAATAAACTAAGTCTTTCACCGCTTAAATTTTTAAGGCGTGATCTTAAAAAGCGTCAGAAGAAAAAGGCTTTTAAGCTCAACACAAGGATAGGCATATTAAAGCGTTTCAGACTTAGAGTCATCTTCCAGAACATTCCTAACTATATTACAGTGTTTGTTGGCATTCTTTTTGCTAATGTTATCATCTTCTTTGGCCTTGGCATGAAGCCTATGCTTCTTCATTATCAGGATATAATAGAAGATAATATGATAAGCAAATATCAGTATGTGCTGAAAATGCCTGCTGAAACTAAAACAGAGGGTGTAGAGAAATACTGTTCAGGCTCTCTTAAAACTGTCGATGACAAGCTAAAAGAGGAAACGGCAACTATTTACGGAGTTAAAGAAAACAGCAAGTTCGTTCATGCAGATATAAAAGACGGCGGAGCGTTTATCTCTGATGGTTATTCTCAGAAGTATAACATAGAGGTCGGCGATGAAGTGACGCTGAAAGAGTCTTACGGAGATAAAAAATACAATTTTAAGGTAGAGGGTATCTATGACGATCCTGCAACTATAGCAGTTTATCTGACAGACAGCGATTTCATAAAGACCTTTGAACTTGAGGACGGGTATTTTAATGGTTATTTCTCCAATACAAAGATAAAGGATATAGACGATCTGTATATTGCGACAACTATAACGAAAGACGACCTGACAAAAACATCACGACAGCTCATACTGTCTATGGGTTCTATGATAAGTATGTTTGCGACAGCGGGTGTTATAATGTTCATGCTAATTGTTTATCTTCTTTCAAAGGTCATAATAGAAAAGAACAGCCAGTCTATTTCTATGACAAAGATACTGGGTTATAACAACAGGGAAATAAACAGCCTTTATATAACGACTACGACCATAGTCGTTATAGCCTCAATGCTGCTGACTGTTCCTATAGTAAATGTCACTTTGAAGTATATATTCAAAGTTGCTTTCGCTCAGTATTCAGGCTGGATGCCATATTATGTGCCAGCAAAAATATTTGTTGAAGTGCCGTTGCTCGGTATCATTTCATATGCGGTAATAGCATTTATCCTTACAAGACGTGTAAAGAAAGTACCTCTTGATGAGGCACTCAAAAATGTAGAGTAATTCTTCCAAATCATTCTTTCTTAATTGAGCTGTGCTGTCGGTATGTATCGGCGGCACAGTTTTTTGTGTTTTTTTATAACTTTTTTTGAAAATCGCTAATTTGGAAAAATGAGTTAGGCAATCGTCGTAAATTTTATTAATATCTTTACTATACTTTAACATATTATTAACAGCATAGTGATACATTATATGATATGGAATTATACGCTTTTGATGATCAGGCTCTGCTTAATGAAGAGAAGAAGTGCAGAGAACTGCTGTGAATGACAGTATGTCATTCGGTGGGAGGAAAAATATGAGTAAACAAAAGAAGCCTGCAGGCGGTTTGAATATTATCATTGTGGGCTGCGGAAAAGTAGGCACGACCCTTGTTGAACAGCTTGTGAAAGAGGGTCACGATATCACGATAGTTGACAAGAATGCAAAAAAGATACAGGAACTCAGTAGTCTTTATGACATTATGGGCATCGTAGGAAACGGCGCAAGCTTTAGCGTTCAGCAGGACGCCGGCATAGAGAACGCCGACCTTATAATTGCTGTCACAGAGTCTGATGAGCTTAACCTGCTTTGTTGTACACTTGCCAAGAGAGTAGCGAAGTGTTCAGCTATAGCAAGAGTAAGAACACCTGATTACAGCAAGGAGATAGTCTATCTAAGAGAGAAGCTTGGTCTTGCAATGGTCATAAATCCTGAGCTTGAGGCTTCAAGAGAAGCGTCAAGAATACTTTGTCTGCCAACAGCTCTTGAGGTAAACACCTTTGCAAATGGTCAGGCGGAGCTTATAAAGTATAAGATACCTGAGGGCAATCCTCTTGTCGGCACTACGATCGCTGAGCTTAGCCGTAAAACGGCAACAAACCTGCTTATATGCGCTGTTGAGAGAGAAGGGGAAATATATATTCCATCTGGCGATTTCACAATGAAAAAGAATGATGTTATCTCATTTTGCACCCAAAGAAATTTTTCAAGAACGTTCTTTGAGGATCTCAGTGTGAAGACAAATCAGGTGAAGAACACAATGATAATAGGCGGTGGCAAGGCGGCTTATTATCTTGCAAAACGTCTTATTGGCATGGGGATCAACGTCAAGATAATCGAGAATGACAGACAGCGCTGTGAGGATCTCAGCGTGCTTTTGCCAAAGGCGATAATAATAAATGGTGATGGCACTGACGAGGAACTTCTGAAGGAAGAGGGCATAGAGTATGCAGAGTCATTTGTGGCTCTCACGGGAATAGACGAAGAAAATATCCTGCTCACTCTTCATGCCAGACAAGTGTCAAATGCTAAGACTATCACAAAGATAAACAGGATAAACTTCAAGGACGTTATAAGCAGACTGGACCTTGGAAGCGTAGTATATCCAAGATATATCACCTCTGAGGCGATAATAGCCTACGTCCGTGCGAAGAATGAATCGGGAGATAGCAATATCGAAACGCTGTATCATTTGTTCGATCATAGAGTAGAAGCTATCGAGTTCAAGGTGGATCAGGAGTCAGAGGTCACAGGTGCACCGCTTCAGGCTCTTGATTTAAAAAGACATTTGCTTGTAGCGTTCATAAATCGAAACGGCAAGATCATTATCCCGAGCGGTCAGGATACTATAGAGAAGGGCGACACTGTAATGGTCGTCACTACTCATACGGGATTTAACGATATCACTGATATTCTGAAATAGCGGAGGAAATATGAACAGCTCGATCATTCGATATATTTTAGGAAACGTTATGCGAATGGAAGCCTGCTTTTTGCTGCTGCCTTGCATAGTGTCGCTGGTTTACGGGGAAGGCGTGGGACTTTATTATCTTGGAACAGCCATTGTGTGCCTTGCTATTGGTGTGGTAATGGCTTGGAAAAAGCCTAAAAACTATGTGTTTTATCTCAAAGAGGGTTGTATAGCAACATCTTTGAGCTGGATAGTTATGAGCCTTGTTGGGTGTATGCCTTTTTGGATAAGCGGAGAGATACCAAGCTTCACGGATGCTATGTTTGAAACAGTTTCCGGCTTTACAACAACTGGTGCTTCGATCCTTACTAATGTTGAGGCGCTTTCTCATACTGCACTTTTTTGGCGAAGTTTCACGCACTGGATAGGCGGTATGGGAGTTTTAGTTTTCCTGCTTGCTATCATACCGCTGAGCGGTGGCTCAAATATAAATCTTATGAGAGCGGAAAGCCCTGGACCATCAGTGGGCAAGCTTGTTCCAAAGATGAAATATACCGCAAGGATACTTTATATAATCTATTTTGGCATGACCATACTGGAATTTATTTTTCTTATTATCGGCAAAATGCCTGTGTTTGACAGCATTTGTACAGCCGTTGGAACGGCAGGCACGGGTGGTTTTGGAGTCAAGAACGACAGCTTAGGAAGCTATTCGCCATATTTGCAGTGGGTGGTTGCCATTTTCATGATACTGTTTGGCGTGAATTTTAACGCATACTATTATATTATATACAGGCATTTTAAAAAGGCATTCAAAATGGAGGAAGTACGGTGCTATTTTGCTATAATCCTCATTGCCACAGCTATAATATTCGCAAATATCCTCGACCGCTGTGTTAGCATTTTTGACGCACTCACAAAGTCAGTCTTTCAGGTGGCGTCGCTCATTACAAGTACGGGCTTTTCAAGCACTGACTTTAATCTGTGGCCTCAGATATGCCGGACGGTGCTTGTACTTATAATGTTCATAGGAGCTTGCGCAGGCAGTACGGGCGGAGGTATAAAGGTATCAAGAGTGATCGTGCTTTTCAAGACAATGATAAAGGAGCTTCACTCATATATACACCCAAAGAGCATACGCAAGGTAAACCTTGACGGCAAACCTGTTGAGCATGAGATAGTGCGTTCTATAAATGTTTATATCGTAACATTCGTGATAATTTTTGCTTCATCAGTTTTTATGGTGGCATTTGATGGTAAAGATCTTGTAACAAACTTTACTGCTGTGCTGACAACCATCAATAACATGGGACCTGGTCTTGCGGAGGTAGGTCCAACAGGCAACTTTTCAAACTTCTCTGTTTTTTCAAAGTTCGTTTTCATGTTCGATATGCTTGCAGGCAGATTGGAGCTTTTCCCTCTGCTGATACTTTTCCACCCCTCTGCATGGAAAGATCTTATTTCTAAAAGGGCGGAAGCAAGAAAATTCTGATAACATAAAAAGGACTGCATCTCGACCCATTCAGGGACGATGTGCAGTCTTTTGATTTTCTATAAGGTATGTTATTTAAAGAAAAACCCTGCTGTCATGTCAAGATAATTTCCGCCGCTGTAGTTTGGATACTGCTTCTCGACTTCTGCCTTGAAGCTTTCTGCGCTTGTGCAGTTTGCAGCAATGGATTTAAGGTTTTCAAGATAGTCTATCTTTGTCTGAGCGTCTTTAAGATCCTCAGGTGTGTAGTGGGAAGTGAGTATAAGGTCATAGCCCTTTGCAATATAGTCACGAAGCTGTGCAATTATTGCGTCAGCGTGACCTGCCCCTGCAACGATAGAGTGGCAATCGTGACCTAGCATATGAGTGTAAACTGCATTTATCTCAGGTATCTCAACGTCAAATGCCTCAGAAGTCTGCTTGATAACAAAATCAATGCCGCCGATAGCGATCTTGCCCTCGCTGATAACGTTCGTTATCTTGTGAACTGACTTGTCGAAAATATCGCCGAATGCGCCTGTGAAGTTGTTGATAAGAGCCTTTCCACCACCGTTTTCTGAATATTCCACAGCGTTCTGTGTTGCATACTTAGGCACGTCAGGCAGGAACGTTGCGCCTGCGCCGTGATATGCCACCAGCATACCTTCTACCTCAACGTCCTTGAGATAGTCTGCAAGCTCGGTATTGTTGTCAAAGAAGCAAGGTGACTCGATAACGACAGCCTTGCCGTTTTTCTCGACGATAAAACTTCGTTGTCGATAAAATCGTTGGTCTTGTAAGCGTGAAGCTTTATGCCACCGAAATCGTAAACGTTCACTTCGCCTTTTGCGAGCTTAACAGATGTAAATGTATTTTTGTTCATAATATATTCCTCCTAAAGTTTTGCGTTTGGATTTGACTTTCGGAAGAACAAGCGCTTGATCTCTTTCCTTGACTTTATCATATCACAAAGTTTTTACCTTGAAAAGTACGCACTTTTTTGTAAGGTAGTTACCAAAAAGTAAGTTTTGCGCAAAAACGCTGTTTTTATGTAAAAATAAAATTGTAAACATTATATGAATAAAACTAATGTTGCTTTTTGGCTTGTAATATGCTATAATGAATGTAACATTCTAAATGAAACTATTGAGGTGATAATATGCTGAGAAAAGAAGATCTGCCTGAATGTCCTATAGCAACAACTGTGCAGCTTATCGGCAACAAGTGGAAACTGCTTATCCTGCGCAATTTGCGTATGCGTCCATGGCGGTTTAATGAGCTTCAAAAGTCACTGACAGGTATAAGTCAGAAGGTGCTTACGGAAAATCTCCGTGCAATGGAATCAGACGGGATAATCGTTCGCACTGTTTATGCAGAAGTGCCGCCGAGAGTAGAGTATTCGCTAAGCGACCTTGGCGAGACCATGCGTCCTATTTTAGACGCTATGGAGAAGTGGGGAAATGAATATAAGGCATCATTTAATTGAATTATAATAATATACAGAATAAGTAAATGCAAAAGACTGCATATCGACCTGAAAATGGTCGTAATGCAGTCTTTTGTTGTAAGATCAAATTGTAAATTTAAAAATGCTAGCTTTTTACGCCTGTTATTTTACAGCCTTTTTGAACTGCTGTTCATATTTATGCTTGGTCGCTATTCCGCCTCTTATATGTCTTTCACGTTTGTTTTCCTCAAGGACCTCTTTTACGCTTTTGAAAAGCTGAGGAGAGATTTTCGGCAGACGTTCTGTCAGATCCTTATGTACTGTGGATTTGCTTATGCCAAATTCCTTTGCCGCACAGCGTACCGTGGCTCTGTGTGCCGCAACATATTCTCCAAGCAGCACACATCGTTCCTTTTCGGATCCATTCATTGTTCACACCCCATTAAATTTTTCTGTAGTAATCTATATGCTGTTGCTTACCTCATTATTACTTGACGTTCTTTCAGACTTTACAAAATAATTGCCGATAATCAAATATTTTTATGCAAAATGCTTGAAATCACACTGGGAATGTGCTATAATGTAAGTGTGATAGAGATACTGTCACAGAATATGAACGAAACGAGGGGATAAGGGCAATGAAACTTAATTTTATCGGTGCAACACATGAGGTAACGGGAAGCTGTACATATATAGAAGCCTGCGGAAAGAGATTTCTGGTGGATTTCGGAATGGAGCAGGGCGTTGACTATTTTGAAAATGCGAAGATACCTTGTCCTCCTGGAAATATAGATTTTGTATTGCTGACTCATGCTCATATAGATCATTCAGGTCTGCTTCCACTGTTGGCGGCAGGCGGCTTTGCTGGTCAGATACACGCAACGGAGGCCACTTGTAATTTATGTGAGATAATGCTGAGAGATTCAGCGCATATTCAGGAGTTTGAAGCAGAGTGGAGAAGCAGAAAGGGCAAACGTAAGGGCACTGGCGAGGTGTCGCCACTCTATACTATGGCAGACGCAGAGGCGGCTATTGCCTGCCTTTGCCCACACCCATACAGTGAGGTGACGGAGATATCCGAGGGCATAAAGGTACGCTTTATCGACGCAGGTCACCTGCTTGGCTCATCAAGCATCGAGATATGGCTCACAGAGAACGGTGAAGAACGTAAGATCGTATTTTCGGGAGATATAGGAAACCTTGACCAGCCTCTTATCAGAGATCCGCAGTATATAACGGAGGCAGATTATGTTGTAATGGAGTCCACATACGGTAACCGTCGCCATGATAAGCCGAAGGACTATGCAAAGAGTCTTGCAGAGGTCATTCAAAAGACCTTTGATAGGGGAGGAAACCTTGTTATACCGTCATTCGCAGTGGGCAGAACTCAGGAACTGCTGTATTTTATAAGGCATATCAAGGCTGAGAATATGGTGACGGGTCATGGGGATTTTCCTGTGTATGTGGATTCTCCACTTGCTATCGAGGCAACGCAGATATTCAATAAGAACAAAAATTCATGCTTTGACGAGGAAGCAATGTCCTATGTGAACAAGGGCATAAATCCTATCACTTTCAGCGGACTTAATATTGCTGTCACAAGTGACGAGTCAAGAGCCATAAACTTTATCGACACACCTAAGATAATAATTTCCGCAAGCGGTATGTGCGAGGCGGGCAGAATAAAACACCACCTCAAACACAATTTGTGGAAACCTGAAAACACCATACTTTTTGTGGGCTATCAGGCTATGAATACCCTTGGAAGAAGTCTTGTGGAGGGTGCAAAAACGGCAAAGCTTTTCGGCGAGGAAGTCGTTGTCAGGGCTGAGATACTGGTGCTGCCAGGCGTGAGCGGTCATGCTGACGTTGACGGTCTGGACAGGTGGATAAAAAGCTATGAAAAGCCGCCTAAGAAAGTCTTTGTCAACCACGGCGAGGATTCAGTTGCCGAGGCGTATAAGGAGCATTTGCGTAACGATTTCGGACTAAACGCCTTTGCACCATACAGCGGTGCGGAGCTTGACCTTATGAGCGGCGAGTTCAAAAACACGACCCCTATAAAGATAGTCAAGAAGACAGGTGCGTCGCCTAATTATCAGCGTCTGCTCAGCGCTCTTGACAGGCTGACGGCTTTGGTGAACAAAAGCTCAGGTCTTACTAATAAAGACCTTGCAAAGCTCACTGATACCATAAATAATATCTGTGCAAAGTGGAACGATTAGCTTTTGCTGCACATATAATATGAGATACAGGGCAACACTGCACGCTTTATGTGTGGTGTTGCCTGACGTATACGAAAGGAACAAACCACACAATGAAAAAGATACACGTCAGTGCTATAAACAGAAAGGTCAGAGATGACGAAAAGCTTTTTGTTGAAGAGTGCGACAGAAAATATAATGAAAAGCTTGTTGCCATTGCAGACAGCATCGAGGAGCATCAAAAGGAGAAGCCTATATTGCTTTTGGCAGGTCCGTCAGGGGCGGGCAAGACCACAACAGCGTTGAAA
Source organism: Ruminococcus sp. AM31-15AC (assembly GCF_003462045.1). Taxonomy (NCBI): domain Bacteria; kingdom Bacillati; phylum Bacillota; class Clostridia; order Eubacteriales; family Oscillospiraceae; genus Ruminococcus; species Ruminococcus sp. AM31-15AC. The sequence continues at coordinate 36,936 of NZ_QTYG01000014.1, forward strand.
ATAGAGGAAATACTTGACAGCAGGGGGATACACACCCACACTATCTCTATGGACGATTATTTTCTGCCTGCTGACAGCTTCACCGCTGTTATAGGAGAGGACGGCAAGCCAGACTATGAATCTCCTGACAGAATAGACCGAAAGCTTCTTTATGAGCATATGGAAAAGATAAACAGCAGCGAGGAAGTCGTTCTGCCGAAGTTTGAATTTTCAGAACAATGCAGGCGTGATGGAGAAAAACTCAGACGAAACAAAAACGACATAGTTGTTTTTGAGGGTATCCATGCCCTTAATCCAGAGGTCACAGGTGCGGCTGGGGATTATGCAAGATGTATGTACGTCAGTGTAAGAAGCAGACTTGAATTGAAAGACGGTGAGCTTCTGCATCCTTGCTATATCAGGCTTATGCGCAGACTTATAAGGGACGGATTTTTCCGTGGCAGAAGTGCAGCGGAAACACTAGATATGTTCGACAGCGTTGAGGCTGGCGAGAACAAGTATATAATGCCATACAAGCACAGGGCTGAGTTTTCAGTGGATACTTTTCACGCTTATGAGCCTGCCTTGTATAAGAACTATCTTTTGGATACACTGCGACGTGAGAGCAGGAGCTATAAGGATTTTGAACGCTTTTTGCCTATGCTAAAAGCCCTTGAGGAGATAGAGCCGGTGATGCTCGAAAGTGTGCCTGTAAATTCCCTTGCAAGGGAGTTTGTAGGTGAAAGCAGCTATAGATACTAAGACGATAAAACGCCGTCGGAAAAGGACGGCGTTTTGCTATGTTTGCTTGACTTTTTTTATAAAAAGTAGTAAAATGAAATAAGGTAAGTACAGGTATTTTTGAAAACGTTTTCCTGAACGTGATCATTGAATAAAAAATTAGTGGGGATAAAAATGAATTTTGATAATGATTTGATGCTTTTCTTCCGAACGATATATGAAGATTCGGAGAATATGGACAAATGCAGTGCCAAGGTGAAAAGTGCTGTGGCTGCTGTGGCAGACAAGCTTGACATCGTCAGAGCGGAGCTTGCAGTGAAAATGCCTGCAACAAAGCTTTGTGAGGATGGTGCAGATATGCTCATGGTGCTTTATGACAGAGAGAAGGACGTGGAAAACGAGCCTTTTGAGGCAAGTTTTCCTTTGTTTGAAGGCGGCTTTATAACAGTGACCTTTTATTCTGGTAATTCCAATGGCTTTGATAACGAGCAAAGGAATATCGTAGAGATAATCGCAAACACTGTTTTTATCCAATTTAACAGGGTAATTATGCAGGAGCTTGTTACTCATGTTATAAAAACGGATATCGAAACAGGTGCAGCAACTTTAGACGCTTTGATAAACTATGCTGGTATGCTTATAGCGCAAAACAGGATAGAGGATTTCAGTATAATCTTTTTCAATATACATAACTTCAAATATGTAAATAAGGTATTAAATTACGAACAGGGCGACGTTGTTTTGCGTAATTATACAAAGACTATATACCGAAATCTTTCAGATGGTGAGATGATCGCAAGACTTGGCGGCGATAATTTCGTTATGCTTGTAAAGAACGAATCGCTCAGAGAATATATTGATATGCTCAGCTTTATGAACATAAGGTATGATGATGGCAAAGTATCAAAGGATTTTATTTTTAGTGCAACCATCGGATATTCGTCAACTGTGGGTATAAGATATCCAAGAGAAGTAATGGCTCGTGCAAGCATTGCATATGCTGCTGCAAGACGAGTTGGCGCAGGCCATGTAATGGAGTATTCCGAAAATATAAAACAAGAACTGATGAAAATTCAGGGAGTGCTGTCAAACTTCATGGCTGGGCTTATGGCAGGTGAGTTTGAGGTGTATTATCAGCCAAAGGTACGCATCGAAACCAAGGAGATATTTGGTGCAGAAGCCCTTGTACGTTGGCATAGAAAGGGAAGGTTATCAGCACCGGTGGAGTTTATTCCGCTTCTTACGAATGACGGAAGCATAATAAAGCTTGACTACTATGTGCTTGAAGAAGTTTGCAAATGGCTGAGAAAACGCATAGATATGGGTTTTGAACCCTTGAGGATATCAGTGAATTTTTCGAGGAAGCACCTGGAAGAAAAAAATATGATAGGTAATATAGTTGCCTTGATCGACAAATACGAGCTTGATCACCAGCTTATAGAAATAGAGCTTACTGAAAGCGAGGATTATCAGAATTTTGAGCTTATCACAGAGATCGTGAATGGTCTGAGAGCTAATGGTATCGTCACATCTATGGACGATTTTGGCACTGGTTTTTCATCGCTCAATATGATAAAGAATGTTGATCTGCAGGTAATAAAGATAGACAAGTCCTTTATTCCTCTTGAAAAGGATTATGAGGGCAAGGATAAAGATCTTATAATGTTCTATTACATTATAAAAATGGTTAAAAAGCTTGGCAAGGAAACTATCGCCGAGGGAGTTGAAACTGAGCAGCAGCTTGACTATCTCAGAGAAGTTGGCTGTGACGCTGTTCAGGGCTTTGTGTTTGACAAGCCTCTGCCTGCGGTTGAGTTTGAGAAACGTCTTGCCTGCGGTTATAACTGATAAATAAAAGGACGAACATTTTGTGTTCGTCCTTTTTTTTTGCATGAATGAAAACAGCCGCAGACTGCCAGCCTTTTGCAATGTGTGATTATTTATCCTGTGTGGAAAGTATCTTTCTAGTCTGAGGTATCTCGAAAAGTGCAAACGCACCGATAGCTGTGAATATCATTTCAGGAAGCATATATGAGCCGTTGTAAAGCAGGCTGTAGAGTACGCTGTTGTCTGTTGAGAAGCCGTCCCACAGTGCGCCGAATGACTTCCAGATAACAACGCCGCTGATGAAGTGGCAAACAAATCTCAGGAAAACTGCTATCATCGTTCCTGCTATCCAGCCTACTGCGCCTTTCTTTCTGAACATTCCTGCCACACCGAGAACTGTGTAGGCTGCAAGATAGTCAATGAATATGCAGGCAACGAGCATTATAGGAGAAAGTCCCCAGCCGAAAAGTCCGTCTGTGATACCCTGAATGAACTGAATGAGAGAGAAAACAAATGCCGCTCCAAGACCCTTTGCTACGCCATGCTTAATGCTGAAAACGGCTATAGGAAGCATGGAGAGCAGTGTGATAGAGCCGCCCCAAGGGAGCTTGTATACTCTGATAAAGCTAAGCACTGTTGCCAGTGCCACCATTACTGCACCCTCGACCAATGTGAGTGTTTTTGAATTTTTCATATTATACCATTCCTTTCTGCGTACAAAAAATGCGTATGCCTGATAAAAGGGCATACGCATAGATATACACACTATTTTCCTACGCTGGCATTACCCATATCAGGTGCGGTCAGAACATCAATTTGCTCTTTCTCAGCCGAAAAACATTCAGCTCCCGTGTCGTTTTATGTACTATTGTTATTATACTGCTTTTTTCGTGGGTTTTCAATAGCTTTTCTGATTTTCCCCACCTAAATTGTATGAAAACATAAATATTTGTCACAAAACCGCATTTTATTATTAGTTTTGTACATCTTTGCTGAGTATCTCCTCTATGTTCTCAAAAATAAATTCCTGCGCCTGCTTTGGAAAAAGTATCGTCTTGTAGCTGTTTCCAAGCTGTGATATTTTTTCACGCTCTATTATTCCTGCTTCGGGGGAAAGTATTGTAGTTTCAAGAAAGCCCCTGCCGTTTGCACCGTTTTTTGCAAGATAATTTTCACCTATGAGCCATTCTTTTATGGCAAGTTTTATGCTTCTTATATCGCCGTCTGTGCCGAGCTGATAGAAAATGCTGTCGCATACTTCTGAAAGGGTCATATCCTGTTCTTTGCCTGAAAGCTCACCTGCGTGGGCGATTATATATTCCTTTGTGCTTTGACCGTCTTCCGCCATCTGTTTTTGCAGATAGCCCTCAGGGATATATTTATAGCCCGAAGCGGCGTCAGGATTTTCCTTGAGATATTTCTGTATCTCAGCTACAAAGTATCTTCCATAACGTTCCTGCTTTGACTTTCCCACCCCTGAGATATTCAAAAGCTCTGTCTGCGTCTTAGGCAGCTTTATACACATATCACGCAGTGAAGCGTCTGTAAGAATGATATATGCAGGCAGACTCGCCTGTGTCGCAAGCTTGCTCCGCACTGCTCTGAGCCGTCCGAAAAGCTCCTTGTCGAATGTCGTAACTTCGTCCCTGCCGATCTTTGTGACCGTTTCGCTCTTTGGCTTTTTCTTTGGAAGGCGTATTGTAATAGTCTTTTTGTCCATTAATATCTCTGCAGACCTTCTTGTAAGGGTAAGTACAGAAAAATCCCCGTGTGAAGTCTGTGTGATGTAATCATCAGCTTCAAGAAAAGCTATGAGCCTGCGGATATATATCTGCGTGGAGTCTTTCATTATGCCGTATGTCGAAAGAGTGGAAAGGTCAAAACGCTTTACCTTTTCGGAGTCTGAGCCTTTAAGTATCTGTGCTATGACACCTGCTCCAAAAGAAAGGTTTCGCTGGTGAAGTCTATAAATGCAGGAAAGCACCTTCTGACAATCCACAGACACGTCAACTTCTTCTGTTTCTCCGAAATCACCCAAACAGCCTGAACAGTTCTGACAAGGCTTGTCCTGCTTCTCACCGAAATATCCAAGGATAAACTCTCTCAGACAGCCGTTTGTATTGCAGTAATCGGTCATCTTTTTCAGACGCATAAGATCACGTTTGCGTATCATTTCAAGTGTGTCATCATCAAGGTCGGGATTGTCATGAGAATTGTTTATAAGAAACTTGTTGGTCGCAACGTCCTGACTGCTGTAGAGCAAAATGCACTTTGCTTCGTTGCCGTCACGTCCCGCTCTGCCTGCCTCCTGATAATAGCTTTCAATATTCTTAGGCATATTATAATGTATGACATAGCTCACGTTTGATTTGTCTATTCCCATGCCGAAAGCATTGGTCGCCACCATGACCTGGACACGATCAAAGATAAAATCGTCCTGATTTTTACGCCTTTCCTCATCAGAAAGTCCTGCATGATAGCGTGAAGCGTTGTAGCCGTCGGCACAGAGCTTTTCACACACACTCTCAACATTTTTTCTTGTGGAGCAGTAGATTATTCCGCAGTTGTCCTTGTATTTCTCAACTATCCTCACTGTTTCACTGTATTTGTCATGAGGGTGAGAAACGCCAAAGTAGAGATTTTTTCTGTCAAAGCCTGTGGTTATAGTGAAAGGGTCACGGAGTTCAAGCATTTTGATAATGTCCGCTTTTACTTCTGCGGTGGCAGTGGCGGTGAATGCACTGACTATGGGACGGTAGGGAAGTTTGCCAAGAAACTCGGGTATCTTCATATAGGAAGGTCTGAAATCCTGTCCCCACTGAGAAACGCAGTGGGCTTCGTCCACCGCAAGCATGGATATCTTCACCGACGAAGCCAGTGACAGAAACGATCCTGTCATCAGCCTTTCAGGTGCAACATATATTATCTTGTACATACCACGTGCGGCGTTTGATATAGCCATTTCATACTGTGCCGCCGTCAGTGACGAGTTCAGATACGCTGCCCTCACTCCTGATTGTATCAGCGAGTTCACCTGATCTTTCATAAGGGATATGAGCGGCGAAACAACTATAGTTATCCCGTCAAACATAAGAGCAGGTATCTGATAGCACATAGATTTGCCTGCGCCTGTTGGCATAACTCCAAGGCAGTCACGCCCTGCAAGTATGCTGTCTATTATCTGCTCCTGACCGTTTCTGAACTGAGAGTGTCCGAAAAAGTCCTGAAGCACTGAATACTTATTGCGAAAATCTGTCATTTTATCCTAACTTTCCATTGTGTGTATGCTTATATTATACTACCAAAAACCAGCTAAGTCAAACAGATATACAAAATTCCATGCACGATTTTGTAACATCTTTTCCTTAGTCGCTATTGTAATTTTATCGGAATTATGTTATAATAGGCTTGATAAATAATTAGTTATAAAAATATAAAAAATTAACAAATCTCCAAAGGAAGGATTGTCTGAACACAGTCGTATATTCAGGCATGGTGAAGATCATGGATATGGAAAATAAATTGTGGCAAAGCTATTTTGGTGCTGTCTGGGGAAAGGTTTGTTCAATATGGCACAATATCGGCGGGTTTGTTATGGACGAGAAAAGCGGAGAGTTTTATGCCGATGAAAACTGTCGTGCTCTTATGGGACTTAGAGAGAACACAGATTATGACAAGTTCAGAGATATAGTTGCATTGAACGGCGGAGGACGAGATCTTGGCCTGCCGTTGTGTATAGAACTTCTTGACACTCCAAGTGGCATTACCGCCGGAATAGTGTATCTGTCGAAAGAATATATGTCAAAAAGTGTTTTTGAAGGGATCGACATTATACCACAATCAGAGCTTGTAAGACTTCTTGATGGAATGACACGCTCATCATTGCTTGCTCTTGTAAGATTTGATGGAGCAGGGAAGCTTTTGGATTCAGACTACTGCATAGGGGAGGCACTTAAGGCGGCTGTTGCGGTTTTGCCTGAAAATACTGTGACGGCATTCAATTCAGACGGTCAGTTTTGGATATATGTTCCATGCTTTGGAGGTAAGCCTGAGGAATTTGCTGACAATATACGTAAAGCGGTGAAGGAGTGTTGCCTGCCAGATGAATTTGGAGTGAGATCGTCTTCAAATCATTCGCTTTCTGTGACGGCAGGCATAAGCAGCGGCTTTGAAGTGCCAGCAAGACTCATGCACGCAGCAGGCTTTGCACTCTATGAGCTAAGGCAAAGGGTGCAGGCAGTATTTGCTGCTTTGATCCTGAAAAATATGCAAAGCAGAAGAGCGATATCGAGAATATCAGGGCTTTTTCAGAGCTTCTTGATAAAAATCTGTTTACATATCATTTTCAGCCTATCGTTAGTTCTTCAACAGGCGAGATAGTCGCTTATGAAGCGCTTATGAGAACAAAGGGAAATATAGCACTCAATCCGCTTCAGATACTCAACTGTGCTAAAAATTTTGGCAGACTTTACGATATAGAGAAAGCTACACTGAAAAATACTCTTAAATATCTCAGCAAGCATCAGCTTGATTTTGAAAACCGCAGGCTGTATATAAATTCAATATCATCTCATGCTCTTGACGATAAGGATTTTTATGCGATCGTCAATGACTATGGCGAACTTCTTGAAAAGGTCGTTATCGAAATGACAGAGCAGACAGAGATCAGCGAGGATGACCTCGATAGAATAAGGGTGCGTCTTGAAAAGAACAATATGAGCCTTGCTATTGACGATTACGGCACAGGCTACTCAAATACATCGAATCTTCTGCGATATGATCCTGAGGTGGTAAAGATAGACCGTTCCCTCATTTCTGGTATTGACCAGAATCCTAAGGCTCAGAAGATAGTTTCAAAAATGGTGGAATATTTCCATTCAAGCGGATATACCGCACTTGCAGAGGGTGTTGAAACAAGCGAAGAACTTAAAACCATGATATATTTCGGCGTCGATCTTATTCAGGGTTATTATGTTTCTAAGCCGAAGCCTGTGCTTATTCACGATATCTCAGAAAATATCCGTGAGGAGATAGTGGCTTACAGTATCGAGGCTGGAGATAAAGATAAAAAGGTCTTCCACGCTGAGGATAATGACGTTATCGACCTTGCTGAGATGTATAAAAAAAGATATTCTGACATTTTTCTCGGCACAGGTACATTTACTCTTTCAGGAAAGGCTGAGGACGATTGTGCGGTGCCTTTGTCCGTGACAATTGGTAATGGTGTTGATTGCGTCATTCACTTGAAAAACGCATGGCTCACTATATATGAGGATCTGCCGATCATAAAGCTAGGCACCGGTTCGAGAGTCAGGATAGTGTGCAGCGGTGAAGATCGTATAGACGGCAGAGGTATTTATGTTCCTGAGGGATCGTCGTTAGAGCTTGTAGGCTCAGGTGAGCTTTATATCAGATCAGAATCACAGGATTGCTATGCAATAGGTACTGACAGCAAGCAGCCTTGTGGAAGGATAACTGTCGCAATGACAGGTGTTCTTGATATAACTGCAAATGGCGACAAGTGCGTCGGCATAGGCGGAGGAGGCTGCAAAGATGGTATTGTCATTGCAGGCGGTGATATAGCTGTAAATTGCAGTGGCGATAGGTGCGTTGGTATTGGAAGCATCGATGGCGACGCAGATGTGACTATATCAAACTGTGGCTGCAGACTAAAGCTTGCGGCAGGAATGTCAGTGGGCATTGGTGCCGTAAAGGGCAGTGCTGATATAAGCATTTCAGACTATAACATGAGCTGTGAGCTTTCTGGAAATAACCTGACTGCAGTGGGAGTTATGAGTAACGGGACCGGAAGGATATGTATTCTTGATGGCAGGCTCAACATTTCCATGAAGGGAAGAACTCTCAACTGTGTGGGAACAAGGGACGGCGAGCTGGATTGTGAGCTTAAAAATACTGTCTTTAAGCTTTATTGCGAGGGCGGTTCTGTTTCAGGTGTTGGAGACAAAACAGGTAAAGGTGACGTGACAGCACAAAGCTGTCAGTTCGACGTAATGTTCCTTACAGGCGATGGCTGGTGGCTTGGAAGTCCGAATGGTACGCTTTCAGTAGTCGACTGTAAGAAAGATATCAAGATAAACAAATAAGGCAAAGCCCATAGGCGTGCCTTGTGTGACGCTGCTTTAGATCGTCTGAAGCAGCACGGCTGATTTGTACGGAGGATCATGAGATGATGAATGATACTGCTAAACGCAGACGTATAAAAATAGGACTTTTGGTGAGCCACCTTGAAGATGATTTTGACGATGCGGTTGCAGAGGGCGCAATGATAGGCGCAGAGCAGTGCGACGCTGACCTCGTTATTTTTCCAGGCAGATATATAGATGGGATCTATGCCGACAAGCTGAGAACGGTGTATGAGTATCAGTATAATACTTTGTTTGATATGGCGGCGGCAAATAAGTTCGACGTTCTGCTTGTGCTTATCGGCACACTTGGAACATATCTTGACAACGAGCATAAGGTTCAGTTTCTGAAAAAATTTGCTGGAACGCCTGTTATAACTATAACGGCACATATTGATGGTTATCCTTGTATCATGCTCGACAACAGAACGGGAATGAAGGAGGCTATAGAACATCTTATAAAGGTGCATGGCTGTAAAAAGATAGGTATGGTAAGCGGACCTAAAACAAGTGATGATGCCCTTGAAAGACTTGACGTTTACAAGGAGACTCTTGAGGAAAATGGTATCATCTATGACGAAAAGCGTGTTGCATATGGCAATTTTTCGAAATTCTGTGTTGACGAAGTCGGAAAGCTAATTGACGATAATCCAGAACTTGAAGCTATAGTTTTTGCAAACGACCAGATGGCAATTGCAGGCTATAAGGCTATGGAAGAACGTGGAATACGTCCTGGTAAGGATATCCTTGTGACAGGCTTTGATGACGATCCAGTGGCTGAGGAGCTTAATCCGCATTTGACGACTGTCAAGGCTGACCCTTCTGAGCTTGGCTATCATGCCGTTCAGGAGGCTGTGAACTATGTTATAAATAAGGCTATAAACAACGATAAGATCTCTTCAGAAATGGTAAGAAGAAATTCCTGCGGCTGTCAGGGCAACTCAAAATTAAAAACCATATCTTTTGGTCGCATATCAGATGATCCGGAAGCGTTTGCAAGAAGAATGAGCCAGTTTTTGTTCAATAAATACAGTGCAAGTGAAACAACTGCGAAAATGCGAGAAGTTTACGTCAAGATAATATATGCTCTTGATGATTATGCCCGTGAGGAAAATCTTGATAATGAGGTCAAAAAAGACAAGGTATTAGAAATGATCTCAACTCTTGCCAGTGAAGAATTTTTTAGGTTTGTGAGCGTTGATGAGCTTTATGCTTCTGTTGAGTATATTCAGCAAAAGCTTATTTCTCGTTTTGATAACGTGGAGAGACATTTGAAGTTAAATCAGACTTTTATTCAGATATACAAGATACTGGCAGAACGCAATGCGAATTACTGTAAGGAAAAGCTTGAGGATAATGAGTTTCTTGCATGGCAGGCAAACTCTATCACAAGGGATATGCTTGTATTTGAAGCTTATGATGACAGAGCATATGAGACCGTTGTGGATAAGCTTACGAGGCTTCATATGGAATCAAGCTTTCTGTTCAGCTTCGAGCCTGCCATTATTCACTTTGGTACAGATAAGTGGCAACCGCCGGAATATATGTATCTCAAAGCCTATCACAATGGTTCTGACGCTATCCAGCTCCCACATGAAGAGCAGGCTGTAAAGTATACAGAGCTGTTGTCGAATAAGTATCTGCCAACAGACAGACGTTATACATTAGTGGTATCACCATTGTTCTCTAACGAGGAGCATTACGGAATACTGATGTGTGAGATAAAGCATGAGTATTTTAATTATTTGCAGTCGGTGACAGTTCAACTTTGTGCGGCACTTAAAATAATAACCTTGATGAAGCAGCAGGCTGTTACCCAGAAGCAGCTTAAAAAGAGCCTTATCGAGATCAAGGAAAACAATGAGCTTCTTCGAGATCTTTCAAGGCAGGACGCTTTGACGGGTTGCTACAATCGAAGGGGATTTTTTGAGGAACTTCGTAAAAGACTAAGCAATGACAAAAACGAGGGTGAAAAGGCTATCATGGTCTTTGCCGACCTTGACTGTCTGAAAACCATAAATGATAAATTTGGTCACGAGGAGGGCGACTTTGCTATACTATCTGCGGCAAAGATACTTAAACACTCTTTTGGAAACAGTGAGATAGTGGGTCGTATAGGTGGCGATGAGTTCGTTGTATGTGCTTTTCTTGATAACGCAATAGATATCCCGTCAATGAGAAACCATATAGAAGCGGTCACAAGAGAATACAACATTAAATATGCTGCCGATAAGCCATATATAATCCATACGAGCGTAGGCGTTTATCCGTTCGTATGCAGTGCCACGCTTGAGATAGGCGAGCTTCTCAGCCATGCTGATATCCTGCTTTATGAGGAAAAAAAGCACAAGAGAAGTATTCTTAAAAGCGATTATGAATAACATTTGCAGGCTGTCTGAAAAAGGCAGCCTGCTTTTTGTTTTTATGCTTGACAAAATATCATGGCTGTGATATAATAAAACATATTTTACGAAAGGAGCGTCGGATGACATGAGAATTACAAGAATATGGGTGAGAAACTATTAAACCGAATATCAGGCAGGTGCATTGGCACAAGCCGCTCCGACTCTTCCGTATAACGTTTTGGTTACACGCCTGAGGGTGTGTTTTTTTATGCCTGAAAAAGCCGAAGAGCGGCTTGATAACAGACATTAGGAGTGATTAATATGGCAGAAATGTTTGACAACACAATAAAGAAAGACCGTGTGCTGCTTGCGGCAGTGGACACAGGTTCGTATGACGTGGAGCTTTCCCTTGACGAGCTTGAAGAGCTGACAGAAACAGCAGGCGGCGAGGTGATAGCGAGAGTGACACAGAAAAGGCCGTCCTTTGACAGCGGTACCTGCATAGGCTCAGGCAGGCTTGAAGAAATGGCTGAGATATGCAGAAATGAAAATATCGACAGGATAGTTTTTGACTGCGAGCTTACAGCCACACAGATAAGAAATATCGAGGACGTGTGCGGCGTTTTCACTATTGACAGAACTATGCTCATACTGGATATCTTTGCTCAGCGTGCGACTACTCGTGAGGGCAGATTGCAGGTAGAGATAGCACAGAACAAATACAGACTTCCAAGGCTTGCAGGCATGGGAACTAATATGTCACGTCTTGGCGGTGGTATCGGCACAAGAGGTCCTGGTGAGTCGAAGCTTGAAACTGACAAGCGACACATCAGAACACGCATTGCGGCACTTTCAGACGAGCTTAAGGAGATAGAGAAGCGTCGTGGGCTTATGAGAAAACGCCGCAAGAAAGACGGTGTTCTTACAGCGGCGATAGTGGGCTATACAAACGTGGGCAAATCCACACTGCTTAATTATCTTACAGAAGCGGGCGTGCTTGCAGAGAACAAGCTTTTTGCGACTTTGGAAACAACATCAAGGGCTATAGAGCTTCCTGACGGCAGGTCGGTGACGCTTATTGACACGGTAGGACTTATCAGACGTCTGCCGCATCAGCTTGTGGAAGCTTTCAAATCCACTCTTGAAGAGGCAGCAAGTGCGGACGTTATAATCCATGTGTGCGACGCCTCGGCTGATGACTGCGAGGAGCAGGCAAAAGTTACCCTTGAACTGCTCAAAGAGCTTGGCTGTGAGGGAATACCTGTGGTGACAGTGTTCAACAAGTGCGACAAAGTGCCTTATATAAACGAGCTTGACACGTCGGGTGAAGCGGTGAAGATATCCGCCAAAAACGGCACAGGCATTGACAGCCTGCTTGCGGCTATACAAAAGGCGTTACCCGAAAACAGCGTAAGATGCAGGCTTCTTTTGCCTTTTGACAAGGCGGGTCTTGTGAACACCATAAGGCAGGAGGGCAGGATATTCAGCGAGGATTATACCGCTGAGGGTATCGTTCTTGACGCTCTTGTGGATATCAAGGTCTATCATCTTGTGGAAAGCTATAAGGTGAAAAACGAAGAATAAAGTGTTTTGCAAACGTTAAAAAAGTGTAAACTCTCGGCATGGCTATTGACAAGCCCTGCCTGTGAGAGTATAATAATCGTGGTTAGCAATAACAAATAAATCGAAAGGAAAAAACAGAATATGTCTACTGTTATCATGTCTGCAGTCTTTACATACTTCTTTATGAGCTTGAGCTACTTTTATGGCTTCGAGTTTTTTTGGCGTGTGAAGAAAGCGACGAGATCAGAATAGGCGTATAGAGAAGTTTCTGTTTTTATATATGCGTTTATTATAAGCCGTGGCTTTCTTGTAAAAGAATGTCACGGCTGTTTTTATTGCCTATACAAATTTGATTTTCGGAGGAAAGTAACATGATCATCGTATTGAAAAACAATTCACAGGAAAAACAGGTAGAAGAGCTTTTGAACTGGCTCGACCAGTTCCACGTATCGACGAATCTGGTAGAGGGTGTTCATTCAAATGTTATCGGTCTTATTGGCGACACAACTCAGATCGATATAGAAGCAGTTCAGGCTAAGGAATGTGTTGAAAATGTACAGCGTGTTCAGGAGCCTTACAAGAATGCTAACAGAAAGTTCCACCCTGATAATACTGTTATCGACGTTGCAGGCAGAAAGATAGGCGGCGGAAAGCTTCAGGTCATTGCAGGCCCTTGCTCTGTTGAAACTGAGGAGCAGATAATCACAACTGCTATCGCTGTAAAGGAAGCAGGTGCAACAATGCTCAGAGGTGGCGCATTCAAGCCAAGAACTTCACCATATTCATTCCAGGGTCTTGGCAAGGAGGGCATCGACCTTCTTATTCAGGCTAGAAAGATAACAGGTCTGCCTATCGTTACTGAGATCATGGATCTTTCTGATCTTGACTGCTTTGCTGACGTTGACGTTGTTCAGGTAGGAGCAAGAAATATGCAGAATTTCACACTTCTCAAGGCTCTCGGCAGAAGCGACAAGCCTGTTCTTCTCAAGAGAGGACTTTCATCAACACTTCAGGAGCTTCTCATGTCCGCTGAGTACATAATGTCTGAGGGCAATCAGAACGTTATCCTTTGCGAAAGAGGTATCCGTACATTCGAGCCTGCCACAAGAAATACTCTCGATCTTTCAGCCGTTCCTCTGCTTCAGCAGAAAACACACCTTCCTATCACTATCGACCCTAGCCACGCTACAGGTATCGCTTCACTTGTTGAGCCAATGGCACTTTGTGCTGTAACAGCAGGCTGTGACGCACTTGAGATAGAGGTACACAACGACCCTAAGAACGCATGGAGCGATGGTGCGCAGTCACTTACTCCTGCACAGTTCGCTGAAACAATGAAGAAAGTTAAGGCACTTTCCGAGTTCATGGGCAAGCCTCTTGATGTAAACGAATAAACAAGACATTGAAAAAGAGGTGTTTTCGCACCTCTTTTTCTTTACAAATATTCAGTTATGTGGTATAATGTTTTAGAACTGTAAATGGATAAAGTACAAAGGAGGAGGAACGATGAAACTTGTGCTTAAACAAAGGCTTTTTTCATGGTTTGACAGCTATGATGTGTGCGACGAATACGGTAACGCAGTTTTCAGCGTAAAAGGCAGGCTCTCATGGGGTCACTTGCTGGAGATATACGACAACGTGGGAAACAAGGTCGGCGTGCTGAAAGAAAAGGTGCTGAAAATTTTCCCTACCTTTGAGATATACATAGGCGGAGAGTATATGGCTGTATAAAGAAAGAGTTTACATTTTTCAAGCCAAAGTTCCTTATTGATTTCTGCGGTTGGAGAGTGGACGGTGATATTTTCGGCTGGGACTATTCCGTTTATAGCGGTGCTGAACAGATAATGCGTGTGTCAAAGGAGCTTTTGCACCTTACTGATACCTATGTCATAGACGTTTATGATGATAGCAATGCTTTGGCGGGATTGCTGATCGCACTTGCGATAGACGCCGAGAAATGCTCAGACGGCAATTAGGCTCTTGCAATAACTGTGTAAAAAATTGTACTGAAAGGTTTTGATATAAATGAAATTCAACTGCGAGCTTAAAAGGGTCGTGGACGATTCTTATGATATAGAAATAGGCAGAAAATTGCAGGATACGCTTGTCAGCGACCTTAAAGGCGGTCTTGTGGGAAAGATAAAGAAATTTGCCGTTGTGACGGATTCTATCGTTGTGGATCTCTATGGCAGAGATATTTATGACAGGCTCAATGCCGCAGGTCTGAAAGCCGAGCTTTTTGTGATACCTGAGGGAGAAAAGTCCAAAACCAGGCAGATGAAAGAGTTTGTTGAGGACTCTATGCTTGAAAAAGGCTTTCGCCGTGATTGCTGTGTGGTAGCCGTTGGCGGCGGAGTTGTCACAGACCTGGCAGGCTTTGTTGCAGGAACATTCGGCAGAGGAGTGCCTTTTGTGAATTATGCCACAACGCTCCTTGCGGCGGCTGACGCATCAGTTGGCGGAAAAACTGCCGTTGATACGCCACTTGCTACAAATCTTATCGGTCTGTTCAATCAGCCTAAGAAAGTTTATCTGGATATAGACACATGGAAAACACTGCCTGAAGAACAGCTTTCAAGCGGTCTTGCGGAAACTATAAAGCACGGCTGTCTTGGTGATAAGGAGCTGTTTGAGTATCTTGAAAAAAACGTGGAAAAGGTGCTTGAATGTGACGGTGAAGCCTGCGAGTATATCGCAAAGAAAAACTGCGAAGTCAAGTACAAAGTGGTAATGAAAGACGAGAGAGAGTCGGGTCTGAGAGAGGTGCTTAATCTCGGTCACACTGTCGGCAGAGCTATAGAAACTGTGTCTGATTATAGACTATATCATGGCGAAGCTGTAGCTATCGGCATGGTGGCACAGGCAAGATTGGGCGAGAAGCTTGGTTTCATATCCCATGAAAATGAACAGCGTGTGGAAAAGCTTCTTGAAAGGACAAAGCTTCCTACAAAAATACCTGATTATATTGACAGAAAGGCGCTTTTGAAAAAGCTTTATACAGATAAAAAGGTCCGTGACGGAAAGCTGAGATTTGTTTTCCAAAAAGAAATAGGCGAGATGATGTGCTTCGGTGAAAATCAGTACGGCAAAGAGATATCCGAGGAGCAGATAGCTGAAATAATCACAGAGATGTAACGGAGGATAGCGATGAACATAACTGTATTTCCGAAAAAACTCAGCGGACAGGTGACAGTTCCGCCCTCAAAAAGCGTTGCACACAGAATGGTGATAGCGGCGGCGCTGTCAAACGGCGTTTCTGAGATAACAAATCTTTATCCCTCGGTGGATATCCTTGCGACTATGGATTGCATGAGGGCGCTTGGGGCGAAAATAGATTTTGACGGCGACAAGGCTGTGATAGAAGGCATAAAGGATATTCCTGAGAGCGCAGTTTTGGATTGCTGTGAGAGCGGCTCAACGCTGAGATTTCTCATACCTGTTGCTTGTGCGCTTGGGGTGGATACTCAGTTCACCGGCAGGGGCAGGCTTCCGCAAAGACCTATCACACCATATCTTGATGAGTTTCCGAAACATGGCGTAAGCTTTGAATATGACAACTCCATGCCTTTTTCCGCTAACGGAAAGCTCACAGGTGGCAAGTTCTATGTTGACGGTGGAATATCTTCTCAGTTTATCACAGGGCTTCTGTTTGCTCTGCCGCTTCTTGATGAGGACAGCGAGATAATACTCACTTCTCATTTGGAGTCAAAGCCATATGTTGACATAACTCTAGGCACTTTGAGAGAGCATGGCTGTCAGGTTGAGGAAACAGAGAATGGATATTTTGTAAATGGCGGTCAGCGTTATATGCCTTTCAGCGGCAGAGTTGAGGGGGATTATTCTCAGGCGGCTTTCTTCAAGGTGGCAAATTCTTTGGGCAGTGATATTGATATCGCAGGGCTTTCTGAAAAATCTTTTCAGGGAGATAAAAAAATTGTTGAAATATGCGATAAAATAGTGTATAATAAAAATGGCGGTTTGCGGCCTTTTGACCTCGACTGTTCGGATATACCCGACCTTGTACCTGTTCTTACAGTACTTGGAAGCTTCTGCGAGGGAAAAAGCTATATACGAAATGCCGCACGTCTTAGGATAAAGGAGTGCGACAGACTTTCGGCTATCTCACAGTGCCTTAACGCAATTGGCGGAAAGGTAACTGAGCTTGAGGACGGATTGGAGATAGAGGGCGTTGGCTCGCTGAATGGCGGAGAAGTTGACAGCTTCAACGACCACAGGATCGCAATGTCAATGGCGGTGGCTGCCACAAGATGTACTTCACCACTGAAGATAAACGGTGCGGAGTGCGTCAGCAAGTCATATCCTGATTTCTTTGAGGTATATGAGAGCATCGGAGGAGAGATAAGCCGTGAGCCTTAACGTGGGCTAGTACAAAAATTTGTACTGATCTGGCGGGTATCTGCCGTTATTTATACAGGCTTTATAAGCTGACAGGAGGAAGTAAAATGTCATCAACATGGAACAACAATATAGGCTTTACCGTTTTCGGTGAGAGCCACGGCCCTGCAATAGGCGTTGTTATGGATAATGTACCGCCGGGGGAGAGCATCGACCTTGACAAGATATATCAATTTATGGCAAGAAGAGCGCCTAAACAGAACAAGACCTCTACACAGAGAAAAGAAAAGGATATGCCGCAGATAATGTCTGGCTATTTTAACGGCAAGACTACGGGTACTCCTCTTTGTGCGCTTATAGCCAATACAGACCAGCATTCACAGGATTATTCAAATCTTTCAAGGCTTGCAAGACCGGGTCACGCCGATTATACAGGCGCATTGAGATACAGAGGCTTCAATGATGTAAGAGGTGGCGGACATTTTTCAGGCAGACTTACTGCGCCCCTATGCTTTGCAGGAGCAGTGGCAGGTCAGATACTTGAAAAAAGAGGTATCTATGTGGGCGCTCATATCGCAGAGATCCATGGCATAAAGGATAAGGCTTTTGACCCTATCAATACCACTAAGGATATGATAAGGGAAGTTCGTGAGAAAGAGTTCCCGACTATTATCGACGTTCAGGGCAACGAAATGATAAAGGAGATAGACAAGGCAAGAAAGGATAAGGACAGCGTTGGCGGAATTATAGAATGTATCGCTATCAATGTTCCAGCCGGTATCGGCTCGCCTATCTTTGACGGACTTGAAAACTCTATAGCTCAGCTTATTTTCGGTATCCCTGCGGTAAAGGGTCTGGAGTTTGGTGCAGGCTTTAAGGTGGCGGAAATGACAGGCTCTGAGAACAATGACGAGTTCTATGTAAATGATAAGGGTCACGTTGTAACAAAGACAAACAATCACGGCGGAATACTGGGCGGAATAGCTTCTGGTATGCCTATCACACTTAGAGTGGCTTTCAAGCCTACTCCGTCAATTGCAAGACCGCAGGCAACTGTGGACTATTCAGCTATGAAAAATGAAACTCTCGAAGTAAAGGGCAGACACGACCCTTGTGTTGTTCCAAGAGCTGTGCCATGTGTTGAGGCGGCTGTTAATATAGCTTTGCTCAATCATATGCTTGAATACCCAAATTTTTAGAGAAATTTCCAAAGGAGGATTGATAGCTTGGTACAAAATCCTGAGGCTCATATATCAGAGAACATGAAGAACATTTCCGACGTGTATGAGGTTCAAATACTTCTGGCTTATTTTCTGGGTCAGATAAATCAGCTTTGTACGCCTAATCAGCTGACAGAGATAGCCACGGGCGAGGGTGTTGTGAATTATTTTGTATATACGGAAGCTGTCAGCAGAATGTTGGAAAACGGCACGCTGGAGCTTGCGGAAATAGAAGGCACGAATTACTATCGGCTCACTGAAAAGGGCATTGAGGGCGCTGAGAAATTTAAAAAACTCGTGCCGAAAAGTTTTAGAGATAAGATATATGCGGCAGGTCTAAGACTGTTCGTCAAGCTTAAAAACGATCGTGACGTAAGCTTTGATATAAAGCCTGCAAAGCGTGGTTATAACGTGCATTGCCGCTGCTGTGACGATGATATGGTGCTTATGGACATAACTCTTTACGCACCTGATCAGGAGCAGGCAAATTATATAAAATCGAAAATTCAGATGAATCCTACAGATTTCTATTGCAGAGTGGTGGACTATATAATCGAGAATGAGGAATATGTGCCGTCTGCTGCAGAGGAGCAGGGATTGTTCTAAAGAAAGTTGAGCCGTCTGGGCATATGCTCAGGCGGCTTTTGAAAAAAAATTTATTTTTTTTGTGACATTTCGGGAGAGAAAAAGTATTTATTATAAAGGGGTGATCAAATGGACGTCAATTTGAAAAATACGCCTTCAGAGATAGACAGGCTTATAGATAAATATAAAAGTACCGTTTATGGAATCGCTATAGCACGTCTTGGCTCAAAAGCAGATGCAGACGATGTTTTTCAGGAAGTGTTTCTTGCAGCTTATCGAAAGGGGATAACAGTCAAGGACAATGATGAGGAGAAGTTCTGGCTTATCAGGACTACTCTCAATCAGTGCAAAAAGATAACATTGTCAAGCTGGCGCAGGCGTACAGTTCCCCTTGAAGAAAGAAAGGAAGAGGTAAGCTTTTTCAGAAGCCGTGAGGAAAATGATGTTTTCTGTGCTGTAACGGAACTGCCTGAAAAATACAGAATGGTGGTCTATCTTTACTATTTTGAAGAGATGTCTACTGATGAGATAGCTGAGATAGTGAAAGTACGCAGTGGAACGGTGAGAATGCAGCTTACAAGGGCAAGAGAAATGTTGAAAGAAAAGCTGAAAGGAGGATATTTCTATGAATAAGGAATTTTTCAGAGGCATGAAAGAGCAGATAGAGCCTGATGAAGAGCAGGTCGAGGAATTGAAAAATAAGCTCAACAATACTGCGGTGGTAAGCAGGAAACCTATGTGGATAGGCGGAGTATGTGCGGCGGCACTGTGTGTGGCAGTTGGAGCAGGTCTGTTTTTATCCGACAGCAAAACTGATAAAAACAGCATAAAGACAAGCGGCAGTTCATCAGTGCAGTACAATGACAGTTGGTCGCCTGACCTTATAAATAGAAATGGGAACGGCTCTGACGAAAATCAGACAGTAGCTGGTGGCGAAACAGAGGAAAGCATTGTCGACAGTACACATGATTCAAAAATCGACAACGGCAAGACGGACGATACGCCCAATATAAACAACAATACGGGTGGAAATACGCAGATAGCAGATAATGACCACATAAGTGACAACAATGGCGGAATTATTTCAGACAATAGTAATACAGAAAATACAGATAGTAATGCAAACGACAGCAAATCGGAGATCACATCGTCCAAAAATGAAACGGAAGACCCTATAGAGTTCGATGAAAAAGACCCTGTTTACCCTGAGATATATGTGCAGGACGAAAGACTTTTTGATATGACATTAAAAGGCAGGGCATTTGCGTTTCCTGCAAAGTATAGTGATGTAGCGGATATGGGTCTTTGGGCGGCAGGTCTAGGCGGTTATTCTGAGAGCGTTGACCCGAAGAATTATGTGATAGCGGAAGATGATATGGAAACTTTCTTCAGCAATGGTGCAACAGGATATTCAGGAAGCATGACCATTGACAATTATACTTATGAAGAAGCTAAGGCAAGTGAATGTGATGTCATGGGATTGTTTTTGGATAATTGTCCTGAGTTCTCTATAGGCGGAATAAAGACTGGATCGACTATAGAGGAAGTGAATAAGACATTCGGCGTTAATTATACTAATGAGTGCAGGACGCTTACTGTACATTCGCAGAACGGCGCTTTTACAGACAGCAAGGGTACTTTTACTCTAACAGTTGTATTTGCGTTCAATGACGGGGTAGTTTATCATGTAGGCGAGTCAAAGATATATTCGACGTTCTTCTGATCGTCAATATTGTGTAAGTTTTGTACTGTTTCTGTGCAAAATAATGAAAATATCTATAAAAAACATAGAAACGGTACAAAACGCTTGACAAAAAGGCATAAAAGTGATAAAATAAACAAGTCGCCTCGAGAGAGAGCGATAAAGGAAGAAGCGAAACGAAGGTAAAAGGTTCGGGAGAACAGAAGAGACCTGAGGAGTAGCACAAAAAGAACTTCATAAAAAGTTCACAAAGAAAAGTCTTGACAAACCTTAGCTAATATGATATAATAGATAAGCTGATTTAAGACAGCACATTAGAAAGCACGAAAAAATCGGAAGTCAAAAAACTTTTTTGAAAAAACTTCAGAAAAGGGGTTGACAAAAGATAAAAAGTGTGATATAATGTAAAAGTTGCACGACACAAAAGAGTGCAACGAAACAGCATCTTGAAAATTGAACAAAGACGAATAGTACGAAACCCTTGAGAGATTCTTTTGAGAAAAAGAATTAAAGTCTAACATAAAGACGTAAAAGAAATGTA
>NZ_QTYG01000140.1:0-539 GCF_003462045.1 Ruminococcus sp. AM31-15AC
TTTATATCAGGATATGATTTGTTTGCGTTTTCAAGAGTATGGCAGCAGAGCGAAGCTCTCATATTATCTTCAATAGCTATCCCCAGCGGCATCAGATCAAAGCAGTCAAATATCACTGAAACATAGAGCCTTCCATCCTTTGCCTTCACCTCGCTTATGTCGGTCACAGCTTTTTTCAAAGGCCTGTCTGCGTAAAAATCACGTCTGAGAAGATCATCCGATTTTCGAGCAAGCCGATCCGCTTTGGTTATCCCGTTTGGCTTTCTGCGAGGCTTGTGTATCAATCCTATCTGCACCATGACCTTGCGTACAGTAGCTTCACATGGAATGTCAATGTCAGTTTTCCCGGCATCCTTTCTCTGCTGCAATGCAAGATACATACGCTCTCTGCCGTAGCAGTCATTATATTGGTCTTCTTCGTGGATCTTCATCATTTCATCTGCAAGTGCCTGATACTTCCAGGGGGCGTTTTTATGGCTGAGATGATCGTAAAATGCTTGTCTTGTAACCTCCAAAGCCTTGCAGTAAAAACTGATCCT